>CAYPNZ010000054.1:0-10510 GCA_964411845.1 uncultured Anaerolineaceae bacterium | reverse complement strand
CTTTTTGCCACCGCGTAATTTTCCGCACAAAAAAAGGTCAGAGCGCGAGGCTCTGACCTTCGTTAAATTAAATGTTTGAAAACTTACGGACGGGTGATGACGATGGAGGTTCCGTCGCTGTCGCCATCGGGGTCGGTGTTGGCAGCGGCATTGTATGAATATGAATTATGTTCAATGCCGGTGACGGTGAATGTTTTTGTCGCTCGCCGGTCTCTGATTCTCGGACTGCTGACACGGCATGTGCCGGTGCTGTCGGTGGTGCAAGAAGTATGTCTGGTGCGACCACCGGTCCACTGACCGCGCACGGTTGCATTGGCAACGGGTGCGCCGGTATTGTTCAGCACAGTAACGGTTACAAAGGCTCGCCAGCCCCATCTGCGCCGAGGTCGGCTGTAACCATCCAAATCACCGATGTGCACCGTATTGCCGGCAGGCGGCGGGGTGACGGTTGGCGGCGGCGGGGTAACTGTGGGTTGCGGGGTAGCGGTGGGTTGTGAGGTGGGTGTCGGCGTAGCAGGCGGCGGGGTTGAATCGGGGGTGTAGAGCAATGCGGTATTCATTTCAAAACTGCTCGGGTCGTTATGGATACCGGCGGCTATTAACACTTGCCCGTTATTCAACAGGGTTGCGGTTTGGTCGGAACGGTCGCCGGGCATATCGGTGGCACGAGTCCATGTGTTCGAGGCGGGGTCGTAAATTTCTACACTGCGCGAATTGGTTGCAATATACGGAATTCCGGCAACCAGTACCCGACCATCCGCCAAAGTGGTGGCGGTGTGTTTATAGCGAGCATCGTTCATATTACCGGTGAGAGACCATGTGCCGGTGGCAGGATTGTAAATTTCTGCGCTATTGAGCCAACCGTTTGAACCCAATCCGGCAACAACCAAAACACGTCCGTCGGACAGTGTTGCCGCACGAGCCAAACCACGGGCAACATGCATACTGCCGGTAGCAGACCACGTACCGGTGGCGGGGTTATAAACTTCTGCGCTAGCCGAAAAATTGTTCGAGCCACTGGCATCACCTTCGCCGGCAACCAATACTTTGCCGTCGGGCAGCAGTGCAATAACACCCCCGAAGTGAGAAGAACTCATACTACCGGTCAATGTCCAACTGTTGGTTGCCGGGTCGAAAATTTCGGCTGTGGCACTGCCGCCGCCGGTAACCAGCACTCGACCGTCATTCAATCGCACCGAGAGTCCGTCGGCACGCCCGACATTCAAACTGCCGGTAATCGTCCAACTATCGGTTGCCGGGTCATAAATTTCGGATTGGGGAGAATTTGAACTGTATGCCACTTCCGAACCGGCGACCAGCACCCGACCATCGGTTAAAACGTTGACCGTACTGCGCACCGATTCAAAATTTTGGTGAGCCGTTGTCGTCCATGTGCCGGTGGTGGGGTTATAAATTTCAGAGGTGTATGTGCCGCTTGACCATGTTTGTCCGCCAATTACAAACACTCGACCATCGTTGAGCCGCACCGCTCTGTGCATTGCCCGTTTCTCATTTAAGTTACCGGTGCTTGTCCACGAACCGGCGGCAAGCGTTGGCAGTACAATTCCCAGCACAACAACCAACGCTGCCAACCCGGCAATAACAAGCCGCCAGCGATGCTGTAATACGGGTACATTTCGTTCCATCGTTCTTTTTAGTGTAGACATTTGAAATTCTCCTTTAAGCGAGACTCCTTCCCGCTCAATACATAGTTTCAACTCTTGGTGTGGCCGACCAACGAGTATCATTCTATTACAGAAACAATTTTCGGAATGTAAGCCCGCGTACTCTTTTTAAACTCCGTCATTTTTCGTCAATTTTTATTTCCCCGTAACTTTTTGCCGATTTCTGCGTCTGTTTTGATACCATCTCTATTAAACGGTAAAAAACAAATAGTTAGGAGGTTTTATGCAACAGATGCGAAAATGGATCGGTTTGATGATAATTATGGTGATGGCACTGGCTGCGCCATTGGTAGCCCAAGCAGACCACGGCGATGACGGCGCTTTCGATTGGAAGGGCACAATCGACAGTCGTCCCGCGGGGGTAGCGGGAACATGGGTTATCGGCGGCAGAGAATTTCAAGCCACGGCAAGCACCCAAATTGAAGAAGAATTTCATGCGCTGGATGTGGGCAGTTGCGCCAAAGTCAATTACAATATTGACGGTACCACCAATATCGCAGTGAAAATTCAAGATGAAGAAGCGTCTCACTGTGCAAACGGCGGGGGCGGCGGTGGTGACGACGGCGAGCATATTTCGCTGTATGCCCGAATGGATGCCGCACCCCCTGCCGATATTCACAACGGCGAATGGCACATCGGTGGCAGTGTGTACACCTCTAACAACAATACTTCTTTCGATTTTTCAAATGGAAATCCGACCACAGGGACATGTGTAGAAATAGAATACGATTCGGCAACTCCCACGGTACTGCGCTCATTGGGAACAGAACCGGACTTTAAATGCGATGCCGGTAACGGCACCCCACCCGACCAGCCGACCACACAAGTTTACGGCGTGCTCGATGAATTTCCCGCGGCACTGGTGGGTACTTGGGTAGTGAGCGGCACAGCATACATTGCCAATACCGCAACCCGTTTTGAGCAGGAACACGGTGGTTTTTTTAACGGCGTTTGCGTAAAAGTAAAATTTCAAACTGCAAACGGAGAAAATCTCGCCACGGAAATTGATGTGGCGGAAGCCTACCACTGCGGTTCGGGCGGCAGCGAACCGGTCGAAGAGAAATTGTACGCGCTGATAGATACGGTGCCGGCAACATACACCACCGCTGCCGCCACGTGGACTATCGGCGGCGCGGAATTTTCCAGCAACCCCGCCACTACCGATTTCGAGGAAGAGCACGGCACGCTTGCGGCGGGTGCGTGCGCCGAAGTGGAATTTTATACCGATAACGGCGCAAAAATCGCCACCAAAATCGCCACGGAAGAACCATACAAATGCAACACCAACACCTTCACCAACAAAGTGTATGGCAAAGTTGTTACCGCCCCCGACGGATTATACGGTTCGTGGGTTATTTCCAGCACCCATGCGATGACCGCCACTTACAATGCCGGTTCATACACCACTTTTGAGCCGAATGATAACAGCGCATATCCTGCCGGACAATGCGTAAAAGTTGTCTTTTTTGTTGAAAACGGCGTTAACAAAGCCATAAAAATCGAAGCGGAAAATATAGATGATTGCGGCGGGCACGATGGCAGCGGAACCCCGTCGCTGCCGGAACACAGCAAAGTTTACGCCCTGCTGGAAAGTTTCCCCGCCGGCGGTTCGATGCTGCTGGGCGGCGAATGGCATATCGGCGGCGAAACCTATATTGCCAACCCCCAAACAGAATATCGCACCGAACACGGCGATTTTGCAGTGAATGCATGCGTTAAAGCCAAATATTATGTGGACGCTACCGGCAACAAAATCCTCATCGAAGTGGAAACCGAAAATCCCGAAAAGTGCCAATCGCCCGGCAGCAGCGACGATGCTTTTAAGGCGTATGGTGCCATTGAAGCGATGCCCGGCATCTTCAACTCACCCGGCACATGGGTTATCAGCGGGGTAACATACCAAACCACTGCCGCCACCCAATACGAACAGGAACACGGATTTTTTACAACGGGTGCATTTGTAGAAGTGATATATCATCTGGTCGGCGGGATAAAAACCGCGCTGAAAATTGAAACCCATGTCGCACCGCACGCCGGTTTGGGCGATGTAACCGGTTCGCTGGATGGACGACCGGACATTAACGGCGACGGCTGGGACGATTGGCAAGTGGACGGGCAAAATTACTATTCTGACCATGCCATTGAAGTTGATGCCTCATTGCTGTCTAACAGTACCGGGCGCATCAGTGCTCCAAACGGTACGCAGGTGGCACTTAATACCTATTTGGGCATTGACGGCAAAACGTATGTAACTTTTGCCACGGCAGTGCATCAAATTTATTTGCCGCTGGTTCTGCGATAGACAATCGTACCCTAAAAGCCCCTGTCAATGCGATTGGCAGGGGCTTTTCACTGGCGGCGGTTGCCATACAATCTGTGCCCTCTCACAAATAATTTTGAATCGCATCGGTTAATTTTAACACCGCTTGTTGCAGAACGCTGCGCGGGGTGGCAATGTTCATCCTCGCATACCCGGCGCCTTCTCTGCCGAACCAATAGCCGGGGCTGACGGCTAACTTCGCTTCTTGCGCTAAAAATTTCTCCAGCGTTTTGGCATCCAACCCCAACGCGGTGAAATCGAGCCACACCAAAAACGTGCCTTCGGGTTCAACCAATTTTACCTGTGATAAATTCTCATTGAAATACCTCCTTAAAAAATCAACATTCCCCTGCAAATAATCCAGCAGCGCATCCAGCCAATTGCCGCCCCGGGTGTAAACGGTCTCGACTGCCGCCAGCGCGAACACATTTGTTTTGTTGATTTGATAGCGGTGCGCAAAATCTCGAACCTGTTTGCGGTAATCCTCATTCGCAATGACCGCCATCGCATCAACCATACCGGCAATATTGAAAGTTTTTGCCGGCGACAAACAACTGACGCCCGCCTGCGCCATCTCTTCCGAAATTGAAACAAACGGGGTATACCGGTGCGGCTTGTAAACAATATCGCCGTGAATTTCATCGGAGATAACCAGCACATTATGCCGGTTACAAATTTCTCCGAGCCGCAGCAACTCGGCGCGCGTCCATACCCTGCCCACCGGATTGTGCGGATTGCAGACAATCATAATTTTGTTTTTGGGGTCTGCCGCTTTGCGCTCCAAATCTTCAAAATCCATTTGATATTTGCCGTCAATCAATTTAAGCGGATTTTTAACCACACGCCGGTTGTTGCTTCTAATGACCATACGAAATTCAAAAAAGACGGGTGGCTGAATGATGACCCCGTCCCCTTCACGTGAAAAGCGGTCAATCAAAATGGCAATGGCGCTTAACACCCCGGGAACCGTGACAATTTGGCGCGAGTCAATTGCCCACCGGTGACGGTTTCGATACCAGCCGGCAATCGCCTTAAAATAGGTATCGGGTTTATATTCATACCCGTAAATGCCGTGCTGCGCCCGTTTCGTCAGTGCGGCAACCAATGCCTCCGGCGCTTGAAAATCCATATCCGCTATCCAAAACGGCAACACCGCATCGCTGCCGAAATGTTCGGTTAGTTGCGTTTTGTTCAATTTAAAGGTCGGGTATTCACTGCGGTCAATAATTTTGTCGAAATTCATTTGCTATCCTTTGGGGTTGGTTATACCTCGTCCGCGTCCAAACGAGTTGAAGGCGGACAAACTTCTTCCGCCGCGGCGACAATTTCCGTTGCAGCCGGTTGTACCCTGCCGAAATACTTGCGCTGAAAATAGAGCGCGACATTCACCAGCCCGATGAGCACCGGCACTTCCACCAGCGGTCCGATGACCGCCGCAAAGGCTTCGCCGGAATTGATGCCGAAAACCGCCACCGCCACCGCGATTGCCAGTTCAAAATTATTGCTGGCAGCCGTGAAAGAGAGGGTGGTGGTTTTGGAATAATCCGCGCCGATGCGATGCCCCATCCAAAAACTGACCAGAAACATTATCACAAAATAAAAGAGCAGCGGCACGGCAATGCGCAGCACATCCAGCGGAATTTGGACAATCAGATTGCCTTTCAGGCTGAACATGACAACGATGGTGAACAGCAGGGCTATCAGCGTGACGGGGCTGATTTTCGGGATGAATTGCTCGTGATACCACGTTTTGCCATAGGCTCGAACCAGAAAAAAGCGGGTGAGCACTCCCGCCAAAAACGGAATCCCCAAATAGATGAAGACGCTTTTGGCAATTTCACCCATACTCACCGCCACCAAACTGCCTTTCAGCCCGAATAACGGCGGCAGTACGGTGATGAACACATAGGCGTACACGCTGTAAAACAGCACTTGAAAGATGCTGTTCAGCGCCACCAATCCGGCGGCATATTCCGAATCGCCTTTTGCCAGCTCGTTCCACACAATGACCATGGCAATACAGCGCGCCAGCCCAATCATTATCAGCCCGACCATATATTCGGGGTATCCGCGCAGAAAAATAATCGCCAGCAAAAACATCACCACGGGACCGATTATCCAGTTTTGCGCCAGCGACAGCCCGAGCACTTTCCAGTTGCGGAAAACATCGCCCAACTCTTCGTATTTCACTTTTGCCAGCGGCGGATACATCATCAAAATTAGCCCGATGGCAATGGGCAGGTTCGTTGTGCCCACCGAGAAGCGGTTGACGAAATTTTCCACCCCGGGGATAAAATACCCGGCGCCAACGCCAACCGCCATTGCCAGAAATATCCATAGAGTCAGGAATCGGTCTAAAAACGATAGTTGCTTGACCACACTTTTTTGCGCCTGCGCCGAAACAGACATTTTTTCCTCCCGAGAGAATCACATAAATTGCTTTATCAATTTTGACATTTGTTGAAGAGACGGCACACCGCCGTATCCCACCAACTTTTCGTTGATGACGATTGCGGGGGTGGTCATCACGCCGTAGCCCATAATGGTGGGAATGTCTGTCACGTCCTGCACTTTGGCATCAATACCCAAAGATTGCACGGCTTTCAGGGCGATGGCTTTGGCGCGTTTACAGTTAGTGCAGCCCGTGCCTAAAATTTTTATGACCATTTTTTCCTCCGAAAAAGTTTATTTATTGGTAACTGTTCATCCCGTCATTGCGAAACCCGTTAGGGTTGAAGCAATCCCCGCTGCTCGCAATGACTACTTCAACAGGTACTGCTGAACAGATACGTTTATTGAATTTTTCACAAAACAATGTTGAACAAAAAGCCGGTGAAAATAATTGCCGAACCGACGATGGCGATGAATATTGCAATCAATTGCGGTTTGAGCACCTTTCGCAAAATGAGCATTTCCGGCAGGCTTAATGCCACTACCGACATCATAAACGCCAACACCGTACCCACTGCCGCACCTTTTTCCATCAGCGCGAAACCAATCGGAATAGCGGTGGCGGCATTGGAATAGAGCGGAATGCCAAACAACACAGCCGCCGGCACCGACCACCAGGCATGCTGCCCCATAATGTTCGCCATAAAATCTTGCGGCACGTACCCGTGGATGCCCGCCCCCACCGCAATGCCGATGATGACATACAACCACACTTTGCCGACAATTTCGCGGGTGGCACGGGCGGCATCGCGAATGCGGTCATCCCATGTCGGTTTGAAACCGAAACCCTGTGCCGCTTGCCCGACCTGCATCTGCCAAACAAAATCTTCCACATACCGTTCCAATTTCAATCGCCCGATGACCACCCCGCTGATGATGGCTATCAGCAATCCCGTTGCCAAATACAGCCCGGCAATCTTCCAGCCGAACATACCCAGCAGCATTGCCAATGCAAGTTCGTTCACCACCGGGGTGGAAATGAGAAATGAAAATGTAACACCCAGCGGAATACCGCTTTCCACAAATCCAATGAAAAGCGGCACGGCAGAACACGAGCAGAACGGGGTAACAACACCCAGTGCCGCCGCCAGCACGTTGCCCACGCCTTCGCGTTTGCCGCCCAGCAGCGCACGGGTTTGTTCGGTGCTGAAAAACGAGCGAATGAATGTGACCAGAAAAATCATACCGCCCAACAGCAGGATGATTTTCGGCACATCATACAAAAAAAAGTTGACCGATTCGCCCAATTGTGTATCGGGTGCAACTTTCAGCACCGAATATGTCAGCCAATCGGCGAGTGGTTGCAATTGTGTCCACGCCCCAACCCACGCCGCCCCCGCCGCGATGGTCAATGCCGGTAGTTGCCACGATTTTTGCGCTGAAAGGGTTATTTCTTCGGTTGTCATAAATGTTTGACTCCTGCCCAAGTTTTATTCGATAACCAACTGCGTCGGGTCAACGGGGATGCGTTGCCCTTCGGGACCGCATAATTTTTTGCAGTCCTGAATGCGGTCGGGGTTTAAAAACTGCCCGCACCACCGATGCCAATATTCAATGGCAGATTTATCCACGCGGTAGTAAATCCAGCGCCCGTCAATTTCATCGCGGCGGCTGCTGACCAGCCCGGCTTTTTTCAGCACCCGCAAATGGTGCGACAGCAAATTTGCCGGCAATCCGAGCCGTTCGGTCAGTTCGCAATTGCAGGTTTCGCCCGCCATGATGATGTCCATAATCTGCAATCGGGTTGGGTCTGCCATCGCTTTCAATATTATTGCAATTTGTTTAAAGGTTTGTTCCTCTGTCATCTGCACACCCGAAATACATTTCAACATCCATTGAAGTATATCGCCAAACAAAAAGCCCACAGTATTTCAATGGGCATTGAATTATCAATCGAAAAGCATTATACGCCGACCGTTCACGCTCGTCAAAAAGTTGTATCCTTTTTTACCGCCGAAATTCCCGCAGAAATAAAATTTCCACGAATGCCCCTTTTGCGCTACAATACCGATTAAGCGCAACAATGCGGTTTCGCCGTTCTCCGCGCAAATTTCTTCGGGAGTTTTGGCGTGTTCTTCTTTTTTCAAAACCGACTTTCTTTCTTTTTGGCGGTCATTGTTTTGACCGCTCTGGCAGTAACCGGCTGTTCCACCGCCCAAGCCGATGAATTGCCCTATATTGATTTGAGCCGGCGCGAGCCGCTCCCTTCAATTGCCGATGCAAATGTTGTGCCGTTGAAACTGGCAGTGGCGGCAATTATTTCGCCGCAGGGGACGGTAGAAAGTTACGGCGATTTGGCGCAATATCTCAGCAAAAAACTCAATCGCCCGGTAGAATTGGTTCAACGCCGCACGTATGCCGAAGTGAACGAGTTGGTGGCGCAGGATGCGGTAGATTTGGCATTTGTTTGTACCAGCGCGTATGTTTCCGGGCACGATACATTCGGGATGGATTTGCTGGTTGCCCCGGAAGTGGACAACCAACAAATTTATTATTCGATGCTCATTGTCCCCGCCGACAGTCCGGCAAAATCGATGGCAGATTTGCAGGGAAAGGTTTTTGCGTTTACCGACCCCATCAGCCACAGCGGGCGGGCGTATCCCACTTATTTGGTCATCAAATTGGGTAGCACCCCCGAACAATTTTTCAGCCGCACTTTTTTTACATACAGTCACGATAAAGCCATCGCAGCGGTGGCGCAGGGCATTGCCGATGGCGCGGCGGTAGATAGTTTGGTGCTGAAATACGCGCTGGAACGCGACCCGTCGCTGGCAAAAAAGATAAAAGTCATCTACCGGTCGCCTCCGTTCGGCATTCCGCCGGTGGTTGTGCCGCCGAATATTTCGCCGCGAGAAAAAGCGAAACTCCGCGAAACGCTGCTGGATATGACCAATGATGCCGAAGGGCAACAAATTTTGTCCGAGTTGGGCTTCGACCGTTTTTCGCTGCTCGATGATAACGCTTATGATTCGGCGCGCGAAATTATTGCGGTAACAGGGGTAGGGCTGCAGTGAGTTCCATCGCCGTTGATTTTAAACGTTCTCCGCTGCTCAATGCCGGTGCGCGGCGATTATGGGCAGTGATTGGCAGCGTCAGCATCCGCACCAAAATTTTGGGGATTGTGCTGGCGCTGACCACCACTTTGGGGTTGGGCGTTACCCTGCAAGTCCGCTCGGTGATGACCGCCACGCTGATTGGCGAATTGGAAGACCGCGGCATTTCCGTAACCAGCGATATTGCCGTGCGCAGTGTTGACCCCATTTTGCTGAACGATACTTTTGCGCTGTACGAATTGCTGAAAGAAACTCGCGCCAACCACCCCGATGTGGAATATGCGTTTGTGGTTGACCCGAAGGGGCACGTGCTGGCGCACACGTTTGAAGACGGTTTTCCCACCGCGTTGTTAAATACCAATGCCCCCACCGCCGACGGCAAAATTCACGATTTTCACTACCGCAGCAACCACGGACGCATCCACGATTTTGCCGCCCCCATTTTTAACGGGCGTTCCGGAGTGGTGCGGGTTGGCATGAGCGAAACTCGCCTGCGTGATGCCATCAACCTGATTACCAGCCAAATGCTGTTAACCACCGTATTGGTGGGCTTGGCGGGCATTATTGCCGCCACACTGCTTACATGGCTGCTCACCCGCCCGATTTTGGCGCTGGTGCACACCACCCAACAAGTGGGGCGCGGCGATTTAAGCGCCCGCGCACCCCATTGGGCAGATGATGAAATTGGCGATTTGGCAGATGCGTTCAACCACATGGTGGCAGATTTGGAAACCAGCCGTCAAGCCCTCATCGAAAAAGAAAGCGCCCGCACCCAATTACTCGGTCAGTTGATTGATGCGCAGGAAGAAGAACGCCGCCGTATCGCCCGCGATTTGCACGATGACGTGGGGCAATCGCTCACATCGTTGATGGTTGGCTTAAAGGTGCTGGGGCAATTGTCGGACGATGTGGAAGCCCGCCTTAAACAAAAAGAACTCCGTCAAATTGCCGCAGAAACATTGGAAAACGTTCGCTTGCTCAGCCGCCAACTGCGCCCCAGC
>CAYPNZ010000053.1:0-10518 GCA_964411845.1 uncultured Anaerolineaceae bacterium | reverse complement strand
CTGCAACCCTGAAACCCTGCAACTCTGCAACCTTGCAACCCTGCAACTCTGCAACCTTGAAACCCTGCAACTCTGCAACCCTGCAACTCTGCAACCCTGAAACCCTGAAACCTTGAAACTACTGACACTCGAAGCCGCAATTGAAAAACGAAAATCCATCGCCACACTGGTGTTCACCAACGGGCATTTCGACCTGCTGCACGCCGGGCATATTGATTATCTGCAAAAAGCGCGCGCACTCGGCGACGCATTGTTCATCGGGTTGAACAGCGACCGCAGCACGCGCCTGCTCAAAGGCGAAAAACGCCCCATCACCCCGCAAGCCGACCGCGTGCGCGTCCTTTCGGCACTGGAACCGGTGGATGCCGTCATCATTTTTGATGACCCGACCGCGCATCGCCTGCTGGAAGCCCTGCGCCCGGAAGTGTATGCCAAAGGGGGCGATTATGTGCTCGACCCTGCCCAAAGTGGCACACTGTTGCCCGAAGCCCCGCTGGTGCAGGGTTATGGCGGGCGCATCGAACTGATTCCGTATTTGCCCGGCTATTCCACCACCGAACTGATTGACCGCATTCGGGAGCGATTTTGTGACTGAACGGCGGGGGTTGGCAAAAGCCGCGGCACTCATCGCCGCGGGGAATATCACCAGCCGCGTGCTGGGTTTGGTGCGCGACACGGTCATCGCCGGGCTTTTTGGCGCGACGGGGGCGGTCTCGGCATATCGCACCGCCGAATTTGTACCTCGCCAATTTTACGATTTGCTCGTCGGCGGCATGATTAGCAGCGCGCTCGTGCCGGTTTTTTCGGAATATGCCGAAAAAGACCGCCGCGTGCTGTGGCACGTTGCCAGTCTCATTTTATCGCTGGCGGTGCTGGCGTTGGGTGTGCTGGTGCTGCTCGGCGAAATTTTTGCGCCGCAAATTGCGTGGCTGCTCGGCGGCGACGGGCTTGATTTGGCGCTGCTGACCCGATTATTGCGGTTTACCATGCCCGCCATGCTCTTTTTGAGTCTGTCGGGCATCGTGACCGGGCTGCTTTATGCCCTGAAACGGTTCGTGTATCCCGCATTCACTGCCGCCACCTTCAACGCCGGTATTGTGCTGGTTACGCTCGTCGGGGCGTGGATTTTCCGGTGGGGTATCGAAACGGTGGCGCTGGGGCTGGTCACCGGTTCGCTGGCGCAGGTGCTCATCCAACTGCCGGGCTTGCGCGGCGCGAAACTCGGTTTTCAGTTCGACCTGCGCCATCCCGTGCTGCGGCGCATCGGCAAACTGTATCAGCCGGTTATTTTGGGGCTGGCAGTAACCCTCTTTCAAACCTCGCTCGACCGGCGGCTGGCAAACGGCACCGGTGCCAGCAGTTTGGCGTGGATGCAAAATGCCACCACTCTCATTCAATTTCCGATTGGACTGGTTTCGGTGGCAATTTCGCTGGCAATTTTGCCGACACTGTCGCGGTATGCGGCGCAATCAATGGCGAACGGCGATGCCGCGCCGGATGCCGGTCGGCATTTTACCGAAACACTTTTCAGCGGCATAAAAATCGTGCTCATCTTGATAATTCCTGCCACGGTTGCGCTTTTTATTTTGGCAGAACCGATTATTCGGCTGCTGTTTGAGCACGGGCAGTTTACCGTCACCGATACCGCCCAAACTGCGCTGGCACTGCGATTCTATCTGCTGGGGTTGATTTTTGCCGCGGTTGACCAGCCGCTCATTTTCGCATTTTATGCCCGGCAAAACACGCTGACCCCCGCGTTGGTTGGCATTGCGGCGGTGGGGGCATATCTGCTGGCGGTTTTGGTGCCGGCAGTTTTCCGCCCGCTGCAAATGACCGATTTGGTGCTGGCGGACAGCATCAAACAGTTTAGCCACGTGCTGCTGATGCTGTGGCTCATCCGGCGCTGGGGGCGTGTGCGCGGGCACGGGCTGGAATCTACCGCGCTGAAAGCCGCGCTGGCAGCGGCGGCGATGGGTGCGGTACTGTGGGCGGGTCGCCGGTGGGGCGAATCTGTTTTGCCGCCGGTTTCGCTGGCAAATGAGGCGTTGCTGGTGTTGGCGCTGGCGGCGGCGGGCAGCGCGATATATCTCGGCGGCATTGCCCTTCTCCGCGTGGAGGAAATCGGCTTGCTGGCAGATTCGGTGCGGGCGCGGCTGAGCCGGTAGCGGGCGGTTTTCGGTTGCCGGTGGTCAGTGATTGGTTTTCGGTATCTTTTCAAAATGTGGGGGCGACCCGTGTGCTCGCCCGTGAGCACGTCATTTCACACCACGTTCGGAATATCCACAAATTCAATTTCCACATCAAATTTTGATTGAATAATTTTGCTCAGTTCGGTCAGCCCGATGATTTCGGTGTTGTAATGCCCGGCGGCAACCATGCTGATGCCCGCCTCGCGGCAAAGTTCCTGATTCCACTCGCGCGGTTCGCCGGTGATGAACAAATCAATGCCGTTTGCCGCCAGCCAATCGTAATCGCCGGGGCGGGGCGCGCCGGAACCGCTGAGGCTCACCACCCGCCGCACGGTTTTCGCCCCGAAGGGATAATAGACGCCGTTATTTTGAAACAGGTCGCGGCATTTTGCCAGCAGTGTGTCGCGGTCTGCGCCGCCGGAAAACTCGCCGAGCCAGCCCCAGCCGTCGTGCCCGTATGGTTCCAACGGTGTGCCGCCCAGCGCTTTGATGATGGATACATTGTGCCCGATTTCGGGGTGGCTGTCGAGCAGGTAATGATAGCCGATGAGCGATAAATTGTGTTCCCACAAAAATTTCAGGCGACGGGTGAAAATTTTATCCCGCTCGAAATAAACCGATGCCGGCGGGTTCATCGAATGGTGTACCAGCATCGCCTGCGCGCCGGCATCCACCGCCGCGCGGAAAAAACGCATATTCGCGCTGACCCCGGTTGCAATTTTGCGGATTTCCTCCGCCCCGGCAACTTGCAATCCGTTTGCCAGATAGCCGTCAATTTTGGGCACGCCATCGTGATACCCCATGTATTCCGTTAAAAATGTCATCAATTCGGATAGTTTGACCATCATATCTCCTTTTCAAAATTGCAGATTGTCACGTTTCACGCATCACGTCTCACGCTATTCAGAATATTGACCGGAACACAGAGATGCACAGAGATTTCACAAAGACCATAGAGGTTTTTTAAAAAGTATTCGTATCTGTTCAGGTGAATAGAGAATAGAACGCGGATTAACACGGATTACAGGGGTTTGCGCAGATTTCAAAAATATTTTCAAGAAAATCCGTGGAAATCCGTACAATCTGCGGCATCTGCGTTCTATTCAACCTGTGGCTGAACAGTCACAAGTATTCATTTTTCTCTGTGCATCTTTGTGTTTTCTTTGTGTATCTCCGTGTAACTGAATAGATACTCCAGATAATCGGCGGCAACCCAGCCGCGCCGACCCGCACTGTCGCGCACTTCCACCCATTCGATGCCATTTGCCGTTTCGCGGCGGTAGAGAACGGTCACCACCGTGTTTTCCGGCAGTGCGCCGGCGCGCAGTCCGCCCGGGTTCCAGCGCAGAACAACCCCGCGCCCGCCGGTGTGCGCAATAACCGCCGAGGCGGGGGTGGCGGTGGGTGTGGGCGGTGGTGTTGCCGTGGCAGTGGGCGATGGGGTGACGGTGGCGGTGGGTGTCGGGGTGACAGTGGCAGTGGGCGATGGGGTGGCGGTGGGCGCGGGCGACGGGGTGGCGGTGAGTGTGGGCGACGGTGTTTTGGTGGCGGCAGGTGTGGGGGTGGGACTGCTGTCGGGGGGGACGGTGGCAGTGGGTGTGGGCGGCAGCAGCGGGTCGAGGGTGGTCGTTCGCACCGAAATGAGCGTCAATGCGACGGGATAGCCCAAATCGGCGGTGAGGGCTTCCTGCAAATCAACCGCATTTTGGTGGGTGGGGATAATCGGTGCGCGGACGGAAATTTCCAGCCGCACCCCGTCCGCATTTTTCTCCACGCTGCGCCAATCTTCCAGCGCAATATTTTTCGCCATTGCCGATACCTCTCGGCGCAAAGCGGTGTCAATTTCGCGTTTTTGTGCATTTTCGCGGTATGATTGCAGGGTTAAACTGCCGAGTATCCACGCCATCAGCGCCAACAAAATTGCCGAACTGACCACTGCCCGCCGGAAAATGCGCGTGCGCCGTTTGCGTCGCTGCGGACGAAAGCCGAGCAGAAAGAAAATAAAACCGCTGGCGGCAACAATTGCCACCAAGTTGGTCAGAAAAAGAAGGAGCGCACCGCCGGCGACATCCCAGCGCAGCCACGCCACTCCGATGCCAACCGTTGCCAGCGGCGGCACCAGTGCGGCGGCAATTGCCACCCCCGGCAGCGACGACGACATATTTTTGCGGCTGAGGGCGTATGCGCCCGCCAACCCGGAAAAAATTGCCACTCCCAAATCGAGCAGCGAAGGCGCCGTGCGCGCCAAAATTTCGGCGGTGGGTGCGCCGTTGCCGGGCACAATCAATTTTGCCGCCGCGCCGACGGCAATCGCCAGCAGCATACCGCGCAGGGTGGCGCTGCCTGCCAGTTCAAGCAATCTCACATCGGCTTGGATGCTGCCCAGTCCCATCCCCATAATTGCCGACATCAGCGGCGCAACCAGCATCGCACCGATGATGACCGCCGGGCTGTTGAGCAACAATCCCAACGCGGCAATGGCAGATGCCAGCCCAATCATCACAAAAAAATCGGTTTCGGGACGCGCCCCGCGTCGAATCTGTTTGTATACCTCGGCGCGTTCTGCGGTAGACAGTACCGGCAGAGCGTGCATCATACGCCACCACCATCGTTCCAGTGTTCCACCGAATGAACCGTCGAACCGTTTGACGATAACGGTGGTGTGCGGATTTTTCAAGCCGATTTTTTCCGGCAGCACTCCGAAAATTATCTGCTCGAAAAGCCCTTCGGCGGTGGCGCCCAGCATAGTGATGTCGTATGCTGCCGCCTCTTCCAAAATACCTTTCATCACGCTTTCGGCGCGGATGGTTTTGGCGTGCAGCCGCGGGTTGTCTGCCCATTGACGGGTCATTTGAGCGAGTTGCTGCTGGTGTTCCAAAAAATCGGCGGTATCGGTGTGTTCCGGCGCAACGCGCAGGGCGGTAACGGTAGCGTTTGGCGATAGCGCCAGCGCCAATTCCATTGCCAGCGGGGCGTTGGGTCCGCCGGCTGCCGGTATCAAAATGGAAAGCGGGGGGTGTTTGTCGAGACTCGTTTCGGGGAAGGTGGGGTCGGCGCGCACCACGGCAATATCGCACGGGGCTTGCCGCAAAATCGAATCGAGCGTGCCGCGCAGGCGATACCGGTCGCTGCCGGGGGTTTTTCGCCACGCCACCAGCAGCAAATCGGGGCGGTGTTTTTGCGCGTAGCCAACAACGTGAGATGCAACTTCATCCCCTTTTTCAACCACAATTTCAATGTCGAGTTGGTTGTATGCCGTGGGGATAATCAACCATTCCGGCGGTTTGCCGTCAGCCGATACCACCAGCACGGTCAGTTTGCCCCGTTTTTGAGCGGCAAGGGCATAACCGAAACTCAACAGCGACCAAAAATGGTCTTGGCTGCCGATGGCGGCGACAATATGCGGGGCAGGGGGGGCAGAGGTGTCCATTTTCGGGTTACAGCGGTTCAATACACGCCGGATTGTCGTTGGCGGGTGTGTTAACCAGTTTTGAAACGGGATAAAATGCCATTTCCGGGGCGGGGTACGGTTTCAGCAGAGACAGTAAACGCTGCGGCGATTGTTTTTCGTCCAGCCACTGCCGGCGGGCATCGGACGGCAAAATGACCGGCATTCGATTGTGCACGTTTTTCAGCAATTCATTGGGGGTGGTCGTGATGATAGTGCACGAAAGTATTTCACTGCCATCGGGTGAAAGCCATTGTTCCCACAGTCCGGCAAAGGCAAACGGACGTTTATCTTTCAGATGGATGAAAATCGGCTGTTTGCCGCGGGGTGTTTTTTGCCATTCAAAAAAGCCGTCGGCGGGGATGAGACAACGGCGGCGGCGAAAGGCGGCGCGGAAACTTGGTTTTTCGGCGATGGTTTCGGCGCGGGCGTTAATGAGATTGTTGCCGATGCGCGGGTCTTTTGCCCACGAGGGGATAAGCCCCCAACGAAACACATCGAGCCGGGGTTCGCCGTTTGCGGCGATGATGACCGGCACGGGCTGCGTCGGGGCGATGTTGTATCGCGGCGCAAGATTTTCCGGCACGGGGATACCAAATTCGGTTTGCAGGGTTTTCGGGTCAGCGGTCAGGGTATAGCGTCCGCACATATTGCCTCCGGTATGACGATTGTATCACAGGCGGGGGCAAATATGCAACACCCCGTGTCGGGCAATATTGGGGCATTCTTCAAAATCGGTTATCGCATTTTTACGGTGTATCCCGCATCTTCAAGAATTTTTTGGATTTCCGTCAAATCGCCGCGCCCTGCCCAGCGATTGCTGCGCCGGTCCCACCAGATTTTCTCTTTCAGCAGGTCGCGGATGGTGTCGCGCTCGCTGACGGGAAAAACAATGGTGCGGTCTTTTTTTTGGATGGTTACTCGTATCATAGTTGCCTGCTTTATTTTAGATGTTTCCCGTCGGCGGGGCGATACGGCATCGGGATGTATGATACGCTGGGGCGGTGTTGGTGCGCCTGACGGTACAGCGCCATCAATTTGTACACTTCTTCCGGTACATCGGTGCTGACGGGTAACCCGAGCGCTTTGGCTTCATCCACCATAATGGGGTAGTCGTGTGTCCATGTGCCGGTCGCCAATTTTTCCGCCAACGCTTCCGCTTTGGGGGTATCAATATCGGGATGATGGCTTAAAATTTCGGTAACGGTTTGCCGCACCTGATTGATGGCTTTGCGCGATACGTCCGCCAAAACCAGGGTGCGGTCGTCCACTTTTTCAATCGGTTTCTGTTCTACCACTTTTACAATGGACGCGGCAGGCTGGTCGCCCAATTGCGGGTCAACGGGTCCCAGCACGGCATTTTCGTCCATAACGATTTCATCGGCTGCCAGCGCGATGAGTGTGCCGCCGGACATAGCATAATGCGGCACAAACACGGTTACTTTGGCGGGATGACGGCTCAGCGCGTGGGCGATTTGCTCGGCGGCAAGCACCAGTCCGCCGGGGGTGTGCAGGATGATGTCAATGGGGATGGAATCGTTGGTCAGTTTGATGGCGCGCAGCAATTCTTCGCTGTCTTCGATGTTGATATAACGGAAAACGGGGAAACCGAGCAGCGCCATTGTTTCCTGCCGGTGGATGAGCGCGATAACGCGGCTGTCGCGTTTTTTCTCCAAATCGCGCATAATGCGCAGCCGTGCCGCTTCCAGCATCCGCATTTGAATGGCGGGCCAAACAGACATAAAAATGAAGAAAAGCCACAGAATATCCACGCCGGACATAATTTCCTCCTACCATGGTTGATATTCATCGGGATAGAAATAACCCCGATGCAATGAATGTCGCGGGGATGAACTGCCCACAGCGAAAATTTTGACCAGTATCATACCGGCAACAAACCCCCCGATGTGTGCCCACCAAGCGATACCACCGGTTTGAACGGCGCCGGTCAGGGCAAAAGTGCCGTTAAACAGTTGCGACAGAAACCAAAAACCCAAATATATCACAGCCGGAATTTCAAAAATGGGGAAAAAGAAAAACACGGGGATGGGAATTAAGGTGATGACCCGTGCCAGCGGATACAGCACAAAATACGCGCCCAACACTGCGGCAATCGCGCCGCTGGCGCCGATGGTGGGTATCATTGAGCCGGGGGATGTCCAAACGTATGCGAAGCCTGCCAACAAGCCCCCCAGCAGGTAGAAAATCAAATAGCGGGTGTGTCCCAGTCGGTCTTCCACATTGTCGCCGAAAATGTACAGCGCCAGCATGTTAGAGATGAGATGCCACCAGCCGCCGTGCAAAAACATTGCGCTGAAAACGGGCAGCCAGCGCACGATGCCGCTTTCCGCCCAAAATCGCGCCGGAATCAGCCCGAAGGTGAATACAATTTGCTGCTCTGTGTGCTGCCCCATCGAAATTTCGACCAGAAAAGCCAACACGTTCAAAATGATGATGAAGGTGTTGACCAGCGGAAATCGGCGGGACGGGATGGTATCTTTTAAGGGTATCATAGCGGGCTACCGAGAAATAATTGCGTGATGCGTCAATATTTTATGCCCGCATTATAGCAGAAGTGCGAAAATTTTGCACATGCTCCCCGGTCAACGGTGGCTACCCAATGCTGATGTCGGCGGAATCATCGGCGTTTTGGGTGATGAGCTGAGAGATGTATTTTTGGGCGTAATTTTCCTGCGAATCCTTTTCGCCCAGCAAATCGGCACGGATTTTCACCGTCAATTGCCCCAACGCTTTCGACAATTCCTCTGAATCGCCGCTGAAACTGCCGTCTTTTGCCGTGCGGTTGATGACGCTTAAAAAGGTTTGGTACTCATCCAGCACCGGCGGCGCTGCGAATATTGCCAGCCGGTGGGTAACAAATTGCAGTCGAGTGATGTCTTTTTGCGTGACGTGGCTCGCCATTGACATTTCTTCAATCAACCCAATCAATTGTTCGTATGTTTTTGCCTTCAAATCTAAAAATTTAAGGCTCTGTTCTTTTTCGATTTCCACGGCGGTTTGCTGATTGAGCAGCAGTGCCGTGATGAGAATGGTTGCAACCGTACCCAAAATAACCAGCACAATTTCTTGCGTGAACGGTAAACTATCGGTAACTTTGTAGGCGTATCGCAGATAGGCATAGCCGCTAATAAAAGTGAGCGCTGCCAATACCAGCAACAGGATTTGTTTGTTTGTGATTCTATGCACGTTTTCTGCCTCTTTTTACCAAAATCACCACCAAAAGCCACACCACAGACATCAGCAGTCCCAATGCGCCGAGAGGGATGGAAATAAATGCCAGCCAACCCAAAACGAACATTGAATACAGCGTGTGACCCACGTCTACGCCCCCCACCACACACGGATTGACGAAGCCTTCGTGCAGGGTGCAGTTGTTTGCGTTGGCAACTGCCGATGCCGTGATGACCGACACTATCGGTGTGGCGCCGATGAGAATCGCGGCAACAACTGCCAATATCGGAGTGATAATAGAGTTGAGAAAGATTTTGTCAAGCATACATACCGTTTATTTGAAAATCAGTGGCAAATAGAAATTGTGCCCGTTAACCAATGTCAGCGCCATCAATTCAGGCGGGCTGGGCGAGGTGTCCCACAATTCGCCCAGTGTGACTCCGTCAAGCCCGCCGCGGCTGCGCAGAAAATCAATATACGCTTTTGAAGAGGTTTGGTAATATAGTCGTACCGTCAACAATGTGGCATTTGCCGGCAACGGATAAACGGTGTCATCCCAAAACTGCCCGTCGGCAAAGGTGATGCCCACCGGGCGCAAACCCGGCACATCCCATTCGGCATCGCTGTATCCGCGCGGCGGGATGCGGTTATCTTTAACCACGGTGTTGTTCAGCACGAAATGGAATGTTTCCCCTGCCGATTCGCCGAGGGCTGCCGCCAGTTCCG
Organism: uncultured Anaerolineaceae bacterium; assembly: GCA_964411845.1. Taxonomy (GTDB): domain Bacteria; phylum Chloroflexota; class Anaerolineae; order 4572-78; family 4572-78; genus JANTHQ01. The sequence goes on along the minus strand of CAYPNZ010000053.1, from coordinate 963 downwards.
GCGTGAGACCCTGTTTCACTTCATACACCTTCAAATTTGCATCCATTTCCAGCACGGCGGTATCGCCGTCATATTTTCCCGATTCAAAAATCAAATTGCCGTTTTCATCGAACGCCAGCACATTGAGCCACATTCGCCGTCCTTCGGGATAACCGGTGGGCAATTTGTGCCCCGTTTGATTCGTCACGCGCACCACGGCGATTTTCTGTGTGCCGCTGGTGGTGATGGTGGCGGTGAGTGTGGCGGCTTGGCGCAGCATTTGCCGCGCTTCAATGATGGTTTGGTTCAGCGCGCCGGTATCGGCGGCGGCGTTTAACCGCCAGCGCGAGTCTTGCAAAATTTGCGGAACCCACGTGTTCCCGCCCGCGAAAATATGTTCCGGCAAACAACCTGTGCTCACGCAATCGCGCTCGACCGGTGCGCCCCCGCCGACCGCTTCCGCGGCAAAGCCGGTACTGCGGCGCATATGGCAATCTTGACAACTGGCAACGGTGCTGTCGGGTATATCGCCGGCAAATTCAGGCGCAGCAACCCCGCTGCGAGCATAATCGCTGTGCAGCCATTCTTCAAAAGTGGTTTCCACGGGGAACAAATCGGTTTTGCCCGTGGCGGGGGCGGGTTCATTATTATTATTCGGATAGTATTGCTGAAGGTCGTCGCGCCAACTGAGTACCGGATTGCTCACGTTGTGGCATGTGCCGCACAAACTTGATTCAAGCACGGCATCGGTGTGCTGTCCCAAAAAATCGGTGCGCAGGGTGATGCCGGTGGGGGCGTGCGGCGGCGGCACACTCATCGAAAATGGTCCCCGGCGACGGTCTTCCGGGTCGAGCAGCATCATCGCGTTGCCGGTGTGGCTGATGGGCAGGGTAGTGGTCAGCGCCGCGCGAATGGCGGCATCAATGGCGACGGCTTCATCGGTGGCGGACGGGGTTGGGCTGACCAATCGGTGGCAGGCATTGC
>CAYPNZ010000052.1:9022-10560 GCA_964411845.1 uncultured Anaerolineaceae bacterium | reverse complement strand
TGCTGGATGCGATGGCGTGCGGCACGTCGGTTGTTACCAACAATGTGTCATCGCTGCCGGAATTGGTCGGCGCGGATGCGTTTCAGGTTGACCCCGACGACACCAAACATATGGCAGCGCCCATCATTTCGCTGACCATTCAGGAAAACACCCACAACGATATGGCAAATCGCGCCTACCAACGCGCGCAGGCATTCAGTTGGCAAATTACCGCCCGCAAAACGTTGCAGGCGTATCGGGATGTGGCACGTTGAACGTTTTGATGATTTCAAAAGCGCTGGTTGCCGGCGCCTATCAAAAAAAGTTGGAAGAGATTGCCGCCCACCGTGATGTGAATCTAACGGTGGTGGTGCCGCCCGCGTGGGGCAGTCAGCGGCTGGAGCGCGTTCACACCCGCGGTTACCGGCTTATCGTCAGCGATATTCGGTTTAACGGGAATTTCCATCTGCATTTTTACCCGAACCTGAAACACATCATCGCCGAAACTGCGCCGGATGTGGTTCATATTGATGAAGAACCGTACAATTTTGCCACCTTTCACGCCCTGAAACTGGCGCGGAAACACGGGGCAAAAACGGTGATTTTCAGTTGGCAGAATATCAATCGCCGCTATCCGCCCCCCTTCCGTCAGATGGAAGAATATGTGCTGGCACACACCAACGGGTTGATTGTGGGCAATGCCGAAGCGCAAGCAGTGTGGCGGGCAAAAGGCTACCGCGGCGACCTGTGGCAGATTCCCCAATTTGGCGTTGACCCCGCCATCTTCTATCGCCGGGCGCGGGTGCATCGCACCAGCAAACCGAGCGTGGTTTTGCAGCGCAGCGCCCGCCAACCGAGCCAACCGGCGTTGGTCATCGGGTATGTCGGACGGTTGGTGGAAGAAAAAGGGGTGGAACTGCTGATGAAAGCCGTCGCCGGGCTGAAAGGTCCGTGGGAAATGAAAGTGCTCGGCAGCGGACCCGACCGGCTGCGATTTGAGCAAATGGCGCAATGGCTCGGCATCGAATCGCGGGTGACATTCGACCGGCAATTGCCATCCACCCATATGCCCAACTATCTCAGCGGGCTGGATGTGCTGGTGCTGCCGTCGCTGAGCCGTCCGAACTGGAAAGAGCAATTCGGGCGGGTGTTGATTGAAGCCATGGCGTGCGAAGTGGTGACGGTCGGCGCGCGGTCGGGGGCGATACCGGAAGTGATGGGCGACGCGGGGTTGCTTTTTGATGAAGGGGACGAAGCCGGATTGCGCACCCGGTTGCAGCAACTGTTGGACGATGTTTCGCTGCGGGCGCAACTCCGCGAGCGGGGTAAAACCCGCGTGCTGGAAAACTACACCCACGCCGCCATCGCCGCCCACACCGTCGAAGTGTATCGCCGCCTGCGGAAAACGTGATGCGTGAAACGTGAAACGTATGTATTGCTTCTGACCGCCGACCGCTGAAAACCGAAAACCAACCACCGACCACTGACCACTGAAAACCGAAAACTGAAAACCGACCACCAAAAACCGAAAACCAAAAAAACTCAAAGGAGAGTAAAAA
>CAYPNZ010000052.1:0-8922 GCA_964411845.1 uncultured Anaerolineaceae bacterium | reverse complement strand
CTGAAAACCGACCACCAAAAACCGAAAACCAAAAAAACTCAAAGGAGAGTAAAAATGTTAAACGGAAAAACCATTTTAATCATCGGCGGATATGGCATGGTGGGGCGTGCCATTTGCCGCGAACTCATCCACCATCACCCCGACACGCTCATCATCACCTCACTTTTGGAAAGTGAAGCAAAAGAAGCCGTCGCTTCACTGCAAAAAGAATTCCCCGAAACCGATACCAAACTGCTGCCCCATTGGGGAAATATTTTCGTGCGCACCTCACTGAAAGACACCCCCCGCGCCGAAGTGCTATCGAATCCCGAATTGCGCTCGCAACTCTACCGCGATGTGCTCGACAGTTTCACCCCCGAAACGCTGGAAACCTCGTTTTTGGCGCAATTGGTCATGGGCAAAACCGCCGAATATCCCGGCATCGTGCCCGACATCATCATTGATGCGGTGAACACCGCCACCGCGCTGGCATATCAGGACATTTACCATTCGGCGGCGGAAGTCCACGATTTGTATGAAAAAGCCGAAATGGTATGGGAAGAAAACGAGCGCGCCGTGGTGGAACGCCTGCTCATCAGCCTGTATACCCCGCAGTTGGTACGCCACGTGCAAGTGCTCAACGAGGCGATGCACCGTGCCGGCACGCAGGCATACCTAAAAATCGGCACCAGCGGCACCGGCGGTATGGGGCTGAACATTCCGTACACCCACGGCGAAGAAAAACCGTCGCGCGTGCTGCTTTCCAAATCGGCAATGGCGGGCGCGCATACCTCGCTGCTCTTTTTGATGGCGCGCACGCCGGGTGGTCCCGCCGTGAAAGAAATCAAACCGACCGCCGCCATCACTTGGAAAAATATCGGTTACGGGGCGATTAAAAAACGCGGACGCGCCATCGCCCTGCACGATTGCCCGCCCGACAGCGGCATCAAACTGACGCCCGGCGCGCAATTCAATTTAAATGAACACCCCGTCGCCCCCGCCGATGACGGCGTGCTGGAATCGGTGTTCATCGACACGGGAGAAAACGGGCTTTTCTCGCTGAACGAATATACCGCCATCACCAGTTTGGGGCAGATGGAAGCCGTTACACCGGAAGATATTGCCTTCAATGTAATTGCCGAATTGCGCGGGCTGAATACCGGCAAAGATGTGATTGCCGCGCTGGACGGAGCGGTGCTCGGACCGAGTTACCGCGCCGGGGTGCTGCGCCATCGCGCCATTGCCTACGCCAAACATTTGGCGGATGAGCACAATGTGCCTTCGGTGGCGTTTGAAATTCTGGGTCCACCCAAAATGTCGAAATTGCTCTTTGAGGCATATCTGCTCAAACGGCTGTACCGCACCATGGAAGCCGCGGCGCAAGTAAATGTTGACCAACTGATGCAGGATGTGGAAATGCTGGTGCGCCAAAATGCCGACATCCGGCGGCAAGCGGTTTCCATCGGCATTCCCATTTTAATGCCCGATGGCGAAACACTGCTGGCAGTCAATCGCGGCAAAGGCGAACACCGCTGGGAGCGCACGGTGTGGCATGTCTCGCCGGAAATGATTGACCACTGGGCGGCAACGGAATGGATTGACCTGCGCCGGGAAAATATGGAACACTGGCAAGCCCGCTTTGCCGCCATTTTGGATGAAATTGCCGCACTGCCCGACCCGCTGGAAAATGCCAGCTCGCAGTTTGGGCGCGCCATGACCGACCCCGCCACTTGGGCGCTCGACCCGGAAATCAACCTCGGCGAAGTGGCCGGCTGGATTTTCAGCAATGAAGAACACGGCACGCGAATGAAGGGATAGAAATTTTTGACCCCGATGACGCGCTGTGTTATGATGAGTTGGCGAATGGCGGTCGGTTATTGCTTTGCCGGTAACTGACCGCCGAAAACCAAAAACCGATTGCCGAAAACCAAATTTGGAGGGATGCACAGATGCTCACACTTGCTGAAAAAATCATCTTTTTTTGGATGGTCGTTTTATCGCTGTATTATGGCTGGATGTATTTCGACCGCGCCATAAAAGTGGTACTGCGCGGGCAAGGCGAACTGTATTTGGATGATTTGCCGCGCCGCATTTGGGACGGTTTGGTCTCATTCGTCAGTTTGCGCACCGTGTTCAAATCTCGCCCGATGGAAAGTACCTTTCACGCCGCCATTGCCTGGGGTTTTATGTACTATTTTCTGATAAACGGGTTGGATGTGCTGGGCGGCTATTTTCCCGCGGTGCATGAATGGACGCAATCGCCGGCGATGAACTGGTATCGGCTGTTGGGTGATATTTTGAGCATCGGCGTGCTGGTGGGGATGACATATTTTCTCAGCCGCCGTTTTATGGTGGAAACCCCCGCGCTGAATATCCGTGAAAATGTAAAACTTCACCCGAAAGCCCGCAACGGCATGCGCCGCGACTCGCTGATTGTGGGCGTGTTCATCCTGCTGCACGTCGGTTTCCGTTTCATCGGCGAATCGTTTTTGGTGGCGCAAACGGGCGGCGATGCGTGGCAGCCGTTTGCCACCGCCGTATCGCAATTGTGGGCGGGGATGACCCCCGGCGGACAGGTTATCGGTTGGCATGTGTCGTGGTGGCTTGCGCTGGGGTTAATTTTGGCGTTCATTCCGTATTTCCCGTACACCAAACATCTGCATTTAATTGTCGCCCCCATCAACTTTATGACCCGCCCGCACAAACGCTCCATCGGCGAATTGCCGCCGCTCGATTTTGAAGATGAAACCATCGAACAATTCGGGGCGGCAAAACTGACCGATTTGAGCCAAACGCAAATTGTCGATGCCTTTGCCTGCATCATGTGCAACCGCTGTCAAGATGTGTGTCCCGCCTACAATACCGGCAAAGAATTGTCGCCGTCGGCGCTGGAAATTAACAAACGGTACGGCATCAAAGAACAGTTTGGCGCCATCGCCATCGGCGACAGCGATTTGGATTTGGTGGATGTGGTCATTTCCGAAAGCGCAATATGGGCGTGTACCACCTGCGGCGCATGCACCGAAATTTGTCCGGTGGGCAACGAGCCGTTCACCGACATTATGGACATCCGCCGCAATCAGGTGTTAATGGAAAGCGAATTTCCCGAAGAATTGCAACAGGCATTCCGCGGCATGGAACGGAACGGCAACCCGTGGCAAATGGCAAATGACCGTATGGAATGGACACAACCACTCGATTTTAAAGTACCCACCGTGGAAGAAAATCCCGATTTCGATGTACTTTACTGGGTGGGCTGCGCCGGTGCATTCGACCCCGGCGCGCAAAAGATTGCCCGCTCGTTTGCCACCATTCTGCACAAAGCCGGCGTCAATTATGCCGTGCTCGGCAATCAAGAAACCTGCACCGGCGATACCGCTCGCCGCGCGGGGAACGAATACCTGTTCACCGAAATGGCAATGGGCAATATCGAAACGCTGAACGGCGCGGGCGTGAAAAAGATTGTCGCCACCTGCCCGCACTGTCTGCACACCATCAAAAACGAATATCCCCAATTTGGCGGGGAATATGAAGTGGTGCATCACACCGAATTCATCAACCAACTCATTGGCAGCGGGAAAATCGAACTGAACGGCAATAAACTGGAATCCGTCACCTTCCACGACCCGTGCTATTTGGGGCGGCACAACGGCGTTTACGATGCCCCGCGCGAAGTGCTGACCCAACTCAGCGTTTCTGTGCCGGAAATGGAACACAATCACAACACCTCATTCTGCTGCGGGGCGGGCGGCGCCCAAATGTGGAAAGAAGAGGAAGAAGGTTCGGCGGCGGTGAATGCCACCCGTTACGCCGAAGCGGAAGCCACCGGCGCGGAAACCCTTGCCGTAGGTTGCCCCTTCTGCAACCAAATGCTCACCGATGCCAACGCTCAAGCCGGAGAGAAAATGGCAGTGAAAGACATCGCCCAACTGGTGGCGGAAAATTTGGTGTAGCCGCAAGGGCTGTTGCAAAGTCACTTGACAAATGATATTCCGACGCAAAACTGTAGGGGCACGCCGCCGCGTGCCCCTACACCACCGCAAAAACCGTAAATTTTTCACCGGAATCACATCGAAAGTTGTAGGGGCGGCTCGCGAGCCGCCCCTACGGAAACAATTACAGCCAACCGGCAGTCTTAAAATTTACTTTGCAACAGCCGTGGTGTAGCCGCAAGAACCACTCGACATTTTTGCGCAATAACGGTATAATGCGAATATATCGTCTGCGTGAAAGAGCCTCACCGGACGGAGGTTGCCACTAAAAGCGAGCATGGTTCATTCAGGCTTAACAATGAATTTTTCAACGGAAGATGTTTATATCGCAGCGATATTGCCCGCCGGGGTGGTATCGCTGTGTTTTTTGCAAGGCGGCACAAACCGGTGACGATAGACATTTTTGCCGGACTGTTACTTTCGGCATCCGTATTTTCAGTAATAATGGGGTTGCTTTTTTGGCAACGCTTGCGCACTCGCGCGGCATTCACGGCGCTTATCCTGTTTATTGCCGGGGCGCTGTGGATGAGTTCATATGCCGGAGAGTTGCTGCTACCCGGTCTCCAATTGAAGGTACTCGCCAATAAAATTCAATATCTGGGCATTGCCATATTGCTCGCGGGAATGGTTGTTTTTGTTTTGCAGGTATTAAACGAAACCCGCTGGCTCACCCGCCGAAACATCATCCTACTCTCATCGGTGTATGTGGTTTTACTGGTATTTATTTTTACCAATGAATACCATGGGTTGATGTGGCCGTATCATTACTTGAAATACAAACCCAACGGCGTGGTGCTGTTACACCATCCACACGGTATTGTTTATTGGATTTTTACCCTGTATGGTGAGTTGATGATGGTAATTGCCACCACGCTCATCATTCGTGCGGCAGTGCAAACGCGCCATCTTTTTCGCCGCCAAGCGATTGTGTTGTTGGTGGGTATGGCATTTCCGTGGGCTTTTCATATTGCCGGTCTACTCGGCTTTGATATTGCTGCACCGTATAGCCCCGCGCCACTGTCATTCATCGGTGGGATGACCTTTATTGCTTTTGGCTTGTGGCGTTTACAGATGGGTAGCATTTTGCCGGTGGCGCGCAATACCATTCTTGAAACAATGGCAGATGCCGTGGTGGTGTTTGATGCGTATGGACATATGATTGATGTCAACCCGGCTGGAGAAAAACTATTGCGCGCGACCGGATTTACCGGCAGACTGGTCGGAACGAAGTTAGCCCGCCTTGGCGAGCCGTGGCTTTCGCTGGCACACCCCGATGCGGGTTCATCCCGCCGCGAAATTGTTTTGGAGTATCCCGATGGCGAACGGGTGTATGATGCCCATCATTCGGAATTGAATGCCCTGTTGGGTGGTGTGGGGCATGTAATGGTTTTGCGAGATGTCACAGTGCAAACACAGGCGGCGGAACAATTACAAGCCTCGCTCAGCGAAAAAGAAGTTTTACTGAAAGAAATCCATCATCGAGTGAAAAACAACCTGCAAATTATTTCCAGCCTGCTTTTTTTGCAATCGCGCAAATCGAAAGATGAAACCGTACGGCAATCTTTGGCGGAAAGCCAAAACCGTGTGCGCTCGATGGCGTTGGTGCACGAGCAATTGTATCAATCCGACGATTTGGCGAGAATTGATTTTGCCCGATACACATTACGATTGGTGGATAATCTTGGCAGCGCATTTGGTGCGGAGCAGCGCGGCATTCGGTATACCGTCACCGCCGACGGTGTGTATTTCGGCATTGATACGGCTATTCCCTGCGGCTTGATTTTAAACGAATTGATTTCCAACGCTTTCAAATATGCGTTTCCGAATGGTGGCGGCAATATTGCCATTACCATTAAGCCGATTGACAGCGAGAGAATGCGGCTGCAAGTGAAAGATACAGGTATCGGTTTTCCACCCGATATGAACATTGAACGGGTTGATTCGTTGGGCATCCGGCTGGTCACATCGCTGACCCGACAGTTAAACGGCAGTATCAAATTTTCTTCCGCGGATGGCGCATGTATAACCGTAGATTTCCCCATCGAATAGCGGAAAATTTCCCCAAAACCGTAAATCTCAAATCATTTTGACTTATTGGAGGCTTCATGCAAATCCGAAAATTGGCGGCGGTCATCGGTATTTTTATGGCGATTGGTAGTGTGGCAGCCGCAGGTATTTTTGCAGCAAATATGCTGACAAACGGCGGGTTTGACCGCCCGTTCGACGATACCGGGCGCGTGTGGCGAGACCAGCACGAACTGGTGGCATCCGGTTGGCATCCGTTTTGGATTGCCGCCAACACCTATGATGGCGACGGCGCAGCGGCAAAACTGCACTGGATGAGCGCCAAACAGTTTGCAACGTATTTCGGTGGGTATGACTATCGTGTCGAAGGCAATCAGGCACAAAATATGTGGTCGTCATACGATTTTGACGCGGGCGTGTATCAGCAAATCGCGGTGACACCGGGGCTGGATTATGCCTTCGATGTGGGGATGGTTACCTACTGGCGCGGTCCCGGCTACCCCGATACCGACGGGGTGATGGTAAAAATGGTCGGCATTGACCCCGCCGGCGGCACCGACCCCACCGCTCCCGGCATCGTATGGAGCGACCCCGACAGCAACGACAAATTTTGGGCGTATATGGATGTTGCCGCTACGGCGCAATCGCCCACAGTGACGGTGTTTGCCAAAGTTTCCGCGCCCGAAAATACATCATCCAACCATGTGGATTTGGATATGGTTTATTTCGATGCGGCACATTTCGACCTTGCGCCGCTCATCAACAGTTTCAGTGTGATGGCAACCGGTACAACCATTTCCGCCGATTGGAGCGGTGCAGCGCAATCGGATTGGACACTGAAAGGATACGAAGCGCAATACCGCGATGAATCGAACGCGACATGGGTTTCTCTGCAATCGAAATCGAGCCAAAATACATCCGTTCAGTTTGATGGGGTGGCGGGTCATCGTTACCGGGTACGTGTTCGGGCGTGGCAAACCCGTGTGGAAGATTATAATGCCGATATTGATATGCCCGGCGTGTGGCAGGAACGCACTGTAACACTCGGCGGCGTGCTGGACGGCACAATTTTTAACAATACCGAAAACGCCGTCAGTGGGGCAGCGGTTGTCGTGTCCGGCACGATGACCCAAACGACCAGCGGCAGCGGCGGGCAATTTTCGTTGGTTACCGGTGAAGGCACTTTCGGCATTACGGCAACCACAACCGGCGGCTGGACATCGCCGTCGCCGGTGTGGGCGGCTGTGCCGGATGCGGGCACGGCGGCAATTACGCTAACCCTGCGCCCCCCCGATGATTTTATCGCCAATGGTGATGTGGACGGGTCGCTGGCAGGCTGGCAGCACACCCTCGCCGCCCCAAAATTTGACGCCGTCACCCCGCGCGCGGGCAGCGCCAGTTTGTGCATCACCGAAACGGGCAGTCTGACCGCGACGGCAGTTGTCACCGACATATACCGCCCGACGCTGTCATTTTGGGCGCGCACGCACGGCGACGGAGACGACATACTCACGGCGGAAATTTTTGTGCCCGATGTGGTTTCCGGCACGGCAGCGACAGCCATCACCGGCGATAGCGGTTGGCGGCACATTTTTGTGCCGCTGAATGTAACGGCGATACCCGTCACCGGCACGGCGAATTTCGGCGGGTCGGGCGCACTGCCGTTCCCCGAAGTGTATTCCGGCAGTATCGGCGTGCGATTTACAATAACCCAAACCGGCACGCCGACCGAATTTTGTGTGGATGAAATCAGCGCGGGCAGTCAATGGGGCGGGGCAAACAAGGTTTTTTTACCGTTGATTCTCCGTTGATTTCACCGGCTCACGCGCTCACTATCTCGCGTTCAATTGTATGGTACGCCGTTTCGATGTATGGCAGCAGCGCATCCCACCGCCCGATGGCTTCCAAATAGCGGCGCACCCATTCGCGCCATTCAAGCAGCGTTTCGGGGCGCGGGGCGGGACAGAACTTTCGCAAAAACGGCACCACACGCAATTCGGCGGTCAATAATTCATCGAACATCAACCACGCCAAAGGACCGCCGTTTATCAAAAATCGGCTGTTGGTGATGGCGCGAACGGCGGCATCCAAATTGTAGGGCACGGTGTGATGCGCGGCGCGCCATTTTCCGTCGCGGTGGGTGAGTATCAAATATTGAGCGGCGGTTGTTTCGCCGAAGGGCAGCCCGGCGCTGCCGGCAAGCACCAAAAATTTGTTGCGCCAACGCATTTGCCATTGCATGTGCACGTGTCCCCCGGCGATGGTTTGGGCGGGAATGCGCGTCAGTGCGGCTGCCATATCGGCATCAATGCCGGCGGCAAAACTGCGGGTTGCATTTAACGGTGACGCATGACATACCAGCACATCATCTCCCCCCGCTCCGGTGACGGTGTGAGTCAGCGGCAGGGCGTCAATTTCGGTGATAGTTTGGGTGGAAAGTTGCCGCGCAGCAAACCGAGCGGGCATAAATTGAATGCGCTGCCGGATGTCGGGGTTGCGTTCCGGCTGATAATATGCCAACATGTATTCTTCGTGGTTGCCGCGCACGGCGGGAATATTTCGGGCGCGGAGGGTGCGCCACACGGCTTCCGAACCGGGAAACGGGTTGACGGCATCGCCCGCGCAAACGATAACATCGGGGCGGTGGCGGTCAATATCGTCCAGCACGGCTTCCAGCGCGGGTTGATTGCCATGGACATCGGCGAAAATAGCAATTTTCATACGGAGACAGTCCCTTTCTGTGGAAATCCGGCTATCAGTATACCCGAATCATCTTGTGCCGACAATCGGCAATTCGGCGAATTTACGGGCGGGCAAACGGCAAATATGCGCGCCGAATTTTCGGAACTTACGCAGATTACACGACCGAAAGTATTTTTGCAAGATTATGCCCATGTCATTCCCGCCTGTGCCCTGCGGGTGCGAA
>CAYPNZ010000051.1:0-10608 GCA_964411845.1 uncultured Anaerolineaceae bacterium | reverse complement strand
CCTAATGCAAGTGTGTGAACGCAAAACGTGAGGCGTGAGGCGTGAAATTGCTACTGCCACCAATCTTTCGCCGAGCGGGGGTCCATAAAAGTGCCGCGGTCGCGGATGGCAACTTTAATTTCGCTGCCCCCTGCCGTGCCGAAAGCCTGCCCGTTATCCAGCGCGGGCAGTTGATAGCCGCCCGCGTCAATGCGCCAACCGTTGCTATCCACCCGCGAACGGTATAACGCCAGTAAATTCGGGTCAACACAAACATCCTCAAAATGAACGGCATAAGCAAACGCCACCGTATCTTCGCGGGCATATACCAGCGTCAGGCGGTTTTCTTCGGCATACAGCACCAACGCCCGATAATTTCCCTGATAGATGTCGGGTGCGCGATTGGGAATGCGCAGCGCTTCTCCGGCGGTGGTTGCCATTTCCAGCAACGTGGTTTGCCACGTATTCAGCAAATTTCCGCGGCAGCCGTCCGTACCGCAGCCCCAATCCCAATTGTAAACCTGATACGCCGCCGTGAAAGTCGGCACACGCCCGTCGGCAAAAATGCCTTTTAAATTGGGGGCATTGCTGTCGCCCGCACCGTTGTAATTTGTCGGCGACAACGCCACATCCACCGGTTCCCAGCCGCGCAGCGACAGGTTCAAATCGCCGTGCAGATAGTCCGGGTGGTCGGCGGGGGCGCCGTTTACCGGAATCAAATCATATTGACGGGTAGAAGTCGTCGGGCACGTCGGGGCGGGCGGCGCGGGGGGATAGCCGTTCAGCACCAGCGGCAGGTATATCCACGCCGAAAAGGTAAACGTCCCCGTGCCGGACATCGTTTGCGTGCCGTTGATGGCGGTATCGAACCCGGGGGCTGCCGCAACGGGTTCATCCGCGCGGACAATGACGGCGGGGGCTGCCACCGGCATCAACAGGATGGTAGAAAATATCGCGGCAATAAATAAAATAAGTGCAATCTTTTTGAAGTACAATCCTCACCTCCGTGAGCGTTCTGCAAACACCGTTGAATTATACCACATTTCCCCAAGTCCGGCAGACGGATACGGCACAATCACCATACGCACATCGGACGAATCTTTGCTCTGAAACGAAACCTATATTATAATCTGTACATACTTTTTAAGAGCGTGTCCCTTTGAACATCGAACCGGAGGATTTACCACCAACATCCGATACTGCCACGCCTGCCGACTCAACTGCGCCGCCATTGTCGTCTCGTCAAATAATTTGGGGCGTTATCCGTGAATTGGCAGAAACCGTCATTTTGGCGCTGGTGTTGGTGTTTGTGCTGCAATTGGTTATCCGAAATTTTCGGGTTGAAGGGCACAGTATGGACCCAAATTTACACCACGGGCAATATTTGGTGGTTGATAAACTTTCGTATCGGCTGCCGTTTCGGCTTCGCCCCCCTCGGCGCGGCGATGTGGTTATTTTTGTGCCGCCCACTGCCCCGAACAAAGATTTTGTCAAACGGGTCATCGGTTTGCCCGGCGAAACGGTAGAACTGCGCGACGGACAAGTTTTTATTGACGGCGAACCATTGCCCAACACGTTTGGCGCCCGTCTTGACCACGCTTCGATGGCGGCGCTGACCGTGCCGGAAAACGCCCTGTTCGTGCTGGGTGATAACCGCGCCAACTCGAATGATTCGCGCAGTTGGGGCGTGCTGTCGCAAGAAAAGGTGGTCGGCAAAGCGTGGGTATCGTACTGGCCCCCCGAAACGTGGGGCATCATCACCAACAACCGCCCCACTGCCGAAACCACACTCAAACATTGGCTATCAACCGTTACACAATGACACATCTTTCGGAAACAACCATCAACCAAATTGTGCGGCAGGTGCTGGCGCAACTGACCGCTGCGGAAACCCCGCCGCCAACCATCGCCATTGGCGCCGACCACGGCGGGTTTGAAATGAAGGAAGCCCTGAAACCCTTTTTGACCGCACAGGGTTATACCGTGCTCGATTGCGGCACGCACAGCCGCGAATCGGTGGATTATCCCGACCAAGCCTACGCCGTGGCAAAATTGGTTGCCAACGGCAGCGCCGCATACGGCATCATCATTGACGGCGCGGGCATCGGCTCGTGTATGGCGGCAAACAAAGTACCGGGTATCCGCGCGGCGATGTGTTATAATGAAGCCACCGCCAAAAACAGCCGCGAGCACAATCACGCCAATGTGCTGACGCTGGGCGCGGGTATGATTGACCAATCTGCCGCCGAACGCATCGTTAGCGTGTGGCTTGCCACCCCCGTGGGCGAAGGTCGGCACGCCCGGCGCGCACAAAAAATTATGGCGATAGAAAAACGTTACCTGCGAGAAAAATAATGGACAACACGACCATCGAAAAACTTGTACACGAAATTACAGAAACAATCCTAAAAAGTACCAGCGAAGGCGCAACCGCTATCGTGCCCGGCGGTGTCAGCGTGCAACCCGTGCCCACCGGCGCCGACAGTTGCGACGTTTGCGGCGGGCAGTGCGTCATCTACTGCCCCGATAAAGTTGCCGCTGCACTGGAAGCCGGCGCCACCCGTATTTCGGCGCAATTGGGCATTACCGAAATTGACCAAGATTTGGCGCGCTATATTGACCATACCCTGCTAAAGCCGGAAGCCACCACCCGACAAATCACCCAATTATGCCAAGAAGCCATCCGGTTCAATTTTGCCTCGGTATGCGTAAACCCCACCTATGTGCGATTGTGCTCGCAACTGCTGTACGGCACAGAGGTGAAAACCTGCACCGTCATCGGTTTTCCGCTGGGCGCAAATACCCCGGAAGTAAAAAGTTTTGAAACCCGGCAAGCCATCAACGACGGCGCCACCGAAGTGGATATGGTCATCAACATCGGCGCGCTGAAAAGCGGTGATTATGGGTTGGTGGAACGAGACATCGCTATGGTTACGCGAACGGCGCACCAAAACGGCGCACTGTGCAAAGTTATCATCGAAACCGCAAAACTGACCGATGAAGAAAAAATCGCCGCCTGCCAACTCGCCAAAGCCGCCGGCGCAGATTACGTGAAAACCTCTACCGGATTTGGCGGCGGCGGCGCAACCGTGGAAGATGTCGCGCTGATGCGCAGCGTGGTTGGTCCCGATATGGGCGTAAAAGCATCGGGCGGCGTGCGCAGCGCCAGCGACGCCAAAAGTATGCTGGCGGCAGGCGCAACCCGGCTCGGCGCCAGCGCCGGTGTCAAAATCATCAAAGAAGTACGAGGATGATATGAACCTTTGTCCACGATGTCACACCGGAAAAATCGAATTGAAAAAAGTGGTTTACGTGCAATGGCAAGACCCAAACACGGTCATTGTTGACCGCATTCCGGCAATGGTGTGCGACAATTGCGGCGAAAAAACCTACGATTTGCAAGCGCTGGAAAATTTGCAGCAATTGCTGTGGACCACACTCACCCCACCCCCGCGCCCGTCCGCGCGGCAATCATCACCGGCAGGAAAGAGGTAAACCATGCTCATCGCACGAGTCGTCGGCTCTGCCGTTTCTACCATCAAAGACGAAAAACTGACCGGAGCGAAATTGCTCGTTATCCGCGAAGCCGATGAACGCGGCACGCCGAAAGGCAAACCGTTGGTCGCCGTGGATACCGTCGGCGCCGGCGTGGGCGATTTGGTACTCACCGCCAGCGGCTCATCGGCGCGACAAACCGACATCACCCAAAACCGCCCCGTGGATACCGTCATTATGGCAATTTTGGACAGTCTGGAAGTGGAAGGCGAAATCACCTTCCGCAAAAGCGAATAAACAAACTTTGAACCTTGAACCTTGAACCCAAAACCCAAAGGAGACACACAATGGACATTCAAATGATTGCACTCGGTATGGTCGAAACAAAAGGGCTGGTCGGCTCCATTGAAGCCGCCGACGCAATGGTCAAAGCCGCCAACGTCAAACTTATCGGCAGCGAATACATCGGCGGCGGATTTGTGACCGTGATGGTGCGCGGCGATGTGGGCGCGGTAAAAGCCGCCACCGATGCCGGCGCCGCAGCCGCCAAACGGGTCGGCGAACTGGTCAGCGTGCACGTCATTCCGCGCCCCCACGGCGACGTGGAAATGATTTTACCGCAGGGAAAATAACCGCCGATGCAAGATTATCCGCTGCTGGAAGCCGTTAACACACTGATGCACAGTCCCAACGGCGCGCAAAAACCGCGGGGGCGACTGCACGTGGGGGTTGACCTCGGTACGGCATATATTGTGATGGTTGTGCTGGATGACAACCGGGTGCCGCTGGCGGGCGCATACCAGTTTGCCCAAGTGGTGCGCGACGGGCTGGTGGTTGATTACATCGGCGCGACAACCATTTTACGCCGGATGAAAACCGAAATCGAAGCGCGGCTTGGGGTGGAATTAACCACCGCCGCCACCTGCTACCCGCCGGGAACCACCCGCGCCGATGCCCGCGTCGGCGAAAATGTGCTGTACAGTGCCGGGCTGGCATGCAGCGGTATGCTCGATGAACCGAGCGCCGCCAATTTGGTACTGGGCATCGAAAACGGCGCGGTTGTGGATGTCGGCGGCGGCACCACCGGTATCGCCATTTTAAAAGACGGCGAAGTCATTTACACCGCCGACGAACCGACCGGCGGCACGCATTTTTCGCTGGTCATCGCCGGCGCACACGATATTCCGTTTGAAGAAGCAGAAACGATGAAAAAAGACCCCGCCAACCATCAGCGGCTTTTCCCGGTGGTCAAACCCGTGATGGAAAAAGTTGCCACCATCGTCGCCCGCCACATCGAACCATACGCCGTCGAGCGGCTGTATCTGGTCGGCGGCACAGCCGGTTTCACCGGCATCGGGCGCGTGGTGGAACAAGTTACCGGCATCCCCACCGAAATTCCACCGCATCCAATGTTTGTCACCCCCACCGGCGTGGCACTGTTCAACTGAAAAGAGGCAAAAAATGGCAGACAGAAACTTTCAATTGCGCGCATATTGTTTCCTCGACCGCATGCAGCCGCAATTCGGCGCATTCGTCGGCACGGTCACACAGGGCGACTTGCCCGTCGAAGGGATGGCGTCGCTCTTCATCGAAATGGCACCCGGCAACGAAGTTTTCCGCGTGGTAGATATTGCCGTCAAATCCACCGAAGTGAAACCGGGCGCACAAATCGTCGAGCGGGAATTCGGTATGTTTGAAATCCACTCGCATTCGCAAGCCGCTGTCATCGAAGCGGGGCACATGGTGCTGGCGCGGCTGGGGCTGATGGAAGAAGACCGCATCAAACCCGAAATTGCCTCGGCGCGGGTTATCACCAATGTTGACCCCTATCAGGCACAGTTGCTCAACCGGTTCACCAAAGGGAGCATGCTGGTCGCCGGCGAAACCCTGCTGGTGCTGGAATGCGCTCCGGCGGCATACATCAACTTGGCGGCAAACGAAGCCGAAAAACGCGCCAACATCAAACTCATTCACGTGGCTTCGGTGGGACGCTTCGGGCGAATGTGGATGAGCGGCTCGGAAGCGGAAATTTTAACCGCCAAAACCGCCGCCATCAACGCGCTGGAAGAACTGGAAGGCAGACCGCTGTCCAAATAGCGAATAGCGAGTGACGAATAGCGAGTGACGAGTAGCGAATTGAGGAACTGACTGTGAGCCGAAAAACATTTTATTCCGAACGCGATATTGAAACGCTGGCGGCACAAGGCGTAACCACCCTGCCGGTAAATGATGACATCGTTTATACCGAATTGGCGCTGGAAAAAGCCCGCTCGCTGGGCATTGCCTTTGAGCGCGCCGAAACCCCCGCCGCACCCACGCCCGCCGATGCGGACATTGCCGCGCAGGTAAAAGCCGCCGTGCTCGCCAAATTGGGCGAAGGCGTCGCCGAATCGGTCATTGATGCCGCCATTGCCGGCACAATGGCAAAATTTAACGGATAACGCCGGTATGCTGCTGGGAAAAATCGTCGGCACGGCAGTGGCAACCATCAAATATCCCGGCTTGGAAGGGGTAAAATTGCTGGTGGTTCAACCGCTGAACAAAAAATTGCAACCCGTCGGCGGGCGCAAAGTTGCCGCCGATGCCGGCTTGCGTGCCGGTTTCGGCGATGTGGTGGTTATGGTGCGCTCGCGAGAGGCATCGCTGGCGCTGGATGTAAAAGGCACCCCCACCGATTTGGCAGTGGTCGGTATTGTTGAAACGGTTGACGTGACAGAATCGGGATTTTCATATATCCTAAAAGAAGGATATACGGAATTTTAACGGCACAAATTTATGGAAATCGGCAAAGTTATCGGTACCATCGTCTCTACCATCAAACACCCGGCATACCACGGCAAAAAGTTGCTGCTGGTGCAACCGATGCACCAACCGGAACAGCCCGAGCCGGAAGCCATTGTTGCCATTGACCACGCCCAAGCCGGCATCGGCGATACAGTGCTGGTTATGCGCGAAGGCGGCAGCGCCCGGCAGGTAACCGGCATCAAAGATGCACCCATTATCTCGGTTATCGTGGGCATTCTCGATTCCATTGATTTGCACGCCCCACCCGCAGCGAAAGGATAATCGCGAATGGCTTCGCCCCTGTTACGCCAATCTTTACTCACCGCCGATATTTTCACCAGCAGTCATCGTTTTTCGGCACAAGTAAATATCGGCAGCCGGCGTTTGGCAGACGTGCTCAACGACCGGATGACCGAGTTTTTGACAGTTGAAAATGTTTATGTCTCGCGCATAAATTCACCGGGCGATATTGTGGGGCGTTACACCAAAGCTTCGCTGCTAAAACGGCACATCACCTTTGTGGTATTGCCCACCGAAACCGACGGACTTTCAAAAGAACACAAATATAACGCTTTTTCAAAAAGTACCGAAAAAGTTTTCATCACCCTGCCATCTTTTGAAATTGACGGCAGTTTGGAAATTATCGGAAAATTCGACCTGAAAGCAATTCTAGCCATCGGCACAACCAGATTTATGCCCATCTTTCGGGGAAAAGCCATCAACGCCTTTTTCCCGGAAGTACAATTCGGCGGACCGGTGATACTGGTCAACAAAGAAGCCGTGGCATTGTTTAGCGTTATTCCAAAGGAATGAGTATGGCACATATTTTGGTTGTTGATGACGACCCGGACATTTTACGGTTGATGCAATTTACTTTCAACAATGCCAATCACACCGTTACCGTTGCGCCGGATGGTCCCACCGCTTTGACGGAAATAAAAAAACAAACGCCGGATCTCATCATTGTTGATATTATGATGCCCGAAATGACCGGCTATCAGTTTACCCAAAAAGTACGCGCCATGCCGGGGCTGGAACAACTGCCGATTTTGGTTTATTCCGCACGCTTTCAACCGATTGACCAAGAAACCGCGTTGAACGCCGGCGCAACCGATTACATCCCCAAAACCGTTTCCCCCAAAGATATTCTGGGCAAAGTAAACGAACTGCTGTCAGACAATTTGCACACGCCCCAAACCAAAACGGGCAAAACCATTGCCTTTTTCAGTTTGCGCGGCGGCGTGGGCGTTTCTACCCTTGCCGTTAATATTGCCACCGTGCTGGGGTTGAGCAAAAAAATTCCCGTCGCTTTGGCAGACTTGCACCCGCTGGCAGGGCACGCCGGTTTGATGCTCGGCGTGCGCGCCCAAAAATCACTGGCAGATTTGCGGCGCACGCCGGAACCGCTGACCGATGAGACGGTAGATTTGTTCGCCGCCCAGCATAAACCCACCGGCATACATCTGCTGGCATCGCCTTTGGTGTATAACGCCGCACCGGCTCGGCATTCGCTGTGGCAAACAATCCGACAGTTGAAAACACAATTTCAGTACGGCGTGTTCGATTTGCCAACCACCCTCACCCCGGATTTGATAGAGGCGC
Source organism: uncultured Anaerolineaceae bacterium (assembly GCA_964411845.1). Lineage (GTDB taxonomy): Bacteria > Chloroflexota > Anaerolineae > 4572-78 > 4572-78 > JANTHQ01. Next base: position 2,748 of record CAYPNZ010000051.1, on the reverse strand, counting down.
TGCCTTATTTCGACCATATCGTGCTGGTGTGCGCCCCCGATTTGCCGGCGCTGCAATCTGCCGCCGTGGCGATGAAAACGCTGCCCAAACTTGACGTACCGCCCGGACGCATTCACCCCGTGCTGAATGTGAACAACGCCGCCCCCGTCCTTAAAAAAACAAGCATCGAAAAAACATTGCGCGTGCCACTCTACGCCGAAATTCCGTTTGAACCGCAGATGGCGGCAACCGTGCACAGCGGCAAACCGCTGGCGCTCAGCAACCCGAAAGCCGCAACCACCACCGCCATCGCGCAACTTGCCGTAAAACTATTGAAGGAGTAACCCCCATGACATTCACCGCCGCTCAAGAAGCCGCCGCTCGCACCGAAATTGTGCGGGTGGGGCAACTACTCTATCAAAAAGGATATATTGTCAGCAACGATGGTAACATATCCATAAAACTGGATGAAAATCACATTTTGTGCACCCCCAGCGGTTTGTGCAAAGGGATGATGCGGCAAGAAGAACTGCTCATCATTGATATGGACGGCAATCGCGCCGACACACCGAACCCCGTCAACCGCAACTTGCGCCCCACCTCGGAAATGGCAATGCACTTGGAAGTTTACAAAAACCGCGCCGATGTGCGCGCCGTGGTGCACTGCCATCCGCCCACCGCTGTGGCATTGAGCATTGCCAACGTCTCGCTGACCGATTGTATGCTGCCGGAAGTGATTGTCACCCTGGGGCTGATAAAAATGACCCCGTATTCCACCCCGTCCAGCGAAGAGAACGCCACCGCCATCCGTGAAGCCATTAAAACCCACGATGCCATTTTGTTGCAGCGACACGGCACGCTAGCCGTTGCCAACAGCGCCATGCAAGCCTTTCACCGCACCGAAAGCATCGAACAGATTGCCCGCATCACCTTTATGGCAAAACTAATGGGTGGCGGCGAACCGCTGCCCCCGCATCAAGTGGAAAAACTGCTGGCGCAGCGGGTGGCGCTGGGACTGTCGCACGGCGAAACGGAAGCCGAGGAATTTTGCGAAGTTTGCGGCGCGTGGCATCCGCACGGCACGTCATGCCCGGTTGCTTTATCTCCGGAGAAACCGGCGGCAAACGATGCACTCGTCGCCGAAATTACCCGGCGGGTGCTGGAAAAACTTAACCAAAGCCGGTAGCCCGTTTTGCCAAAAACACGGGTCAATGGTAAAATCCTGCCCGTTGTTGAGAGGGCGTCCCCATCGTCTAGAGGCCTAGGACACAGCCCTTTCAAGGCTGCGACACGGGTTCGAATCCCGTTGGGGGCACCATAACCGAGCGCAATTGCGCTCGGTTTTTTTGTGCGGAAATACAAAATTATATTTTCACATTTGCTTGAATCGCGGCGCGGCGTGTGATACAATATGTACACACCACATTCAACAACCCCACACCGCAACCATTGAGGGTTAGGAGCAGTTATGTCTGCCATTGAAAATATCCGGCGGCAAATTAGCATCCAACAGCGACGCCTGCAAATTCTGAAAGAGCAACGAGCCAAATTGGGTATCTATACCCCCCCGAATATCATCATTGATATTGAAGATACCGAAGCCGCATTGGGTGAGTTGCAAGAAACGCTTGCCGAGTTGGAAAAAACCGGCGGTAAAACCGAAGCCGCCGCATCCCCCGAAACCTGCCGCGCTAAAATCTATTTGGAAGGCAATTTCTCTGCCGTATCCGACGAGGTGAAACAAGCGGCTATCAATGCGTTTGCGGCGGTAATGGGTATTTCGCCGCAAGATGTGGCACTGTTCGGCATCAGCGCAGGCAGCATCGTTTTTGATATGGCAATTCCCCGTTATGCCGCTGAACGGTTGCAAGCACAGTTACAGCGCAACAGTGCCCAACTCCGGTTGTTAAAAGTTCATCGAGTATCTATCACCCTCCCCGGCGGTATCACCCAAACGTGGCGATACGATGACGGGCAGTTCCGGTTATCCCCAAAAGCACCGCCCAAACCGAGTTTCTTCAAAAGACTGCTGAAATTCATCCGCAATGTGTTGATTGGCGGCGGTATTGTGGTGATTATCGGTTGGCTGGCGGTACAAATTTTTGCGCCATCCGATAATACTGTGGACGTGCCGCCGCCGGTCAAACCCACCCCCTCAATGCGGTCTCAACCTTCCCCAAAAGTCACCGTCAATTTACCCGATGGTTGTAATTGGCGCTATCCGGCAGATACCGATACGCAAATCATTGTGGAAACAAATATCGCCGGCGAGGTGTTCATCAGTTTGAACGGTGATGAAATTTTCGTGATGCCCGTATCTCCCGATGAACCCGCTGTTCAAAATTGGGTTATTCCGGCGCGCGCCGGCGAATACACACTCCGCGCCACACTTGATGCCGGTGCATCAGCGGATTGTGCGTTCTCCGTTTATCAACCCAAAACGCGGCAACCGCGTATGACCACGGAATACGACACCAATCGCCCCGGAATGAACATTGATAACGGGTTTCCGGCATTGATTGACCCGGACGATACCCGCGGGCTGGAAGGATATGTTGACTATTGCCGCGCCAAATGTCTGGAAAATGCCGACTGTCAAGCCTATACGCTGCTCAAAGAAAAACGCTGGTGCTATCTAAAATTTGAGGCGCCGCCCGCTGTCAGCGACGATTGTTGTGTTTCCGGCGTAAAAATGCTGCCTTAACCTGCCAGATTGCCCTTCCATAACATCTTCCCACAATGTTAAATTTTTGCGTTATCCGCTGCATT
>CAYPNZ010000050.1:0-10691 GCA_964411845.1 uncultured Anaerolineaceae bacterium | reverse complement strand
CTCAATGGCCTCTTCCAGTGCGGTAAAAATTTCACGCGGTTCGGTGGTGGATAGATTCAACTGTGCCAAACTGACACCGTGTTCACGGCAAACGGCTTCGCGGGCGGCAGCGCGCCGGTTTTCTTGTGCTTCTTCTTCCACACTGAGCCGCCGTTTTTGTTTGCCGCGCAACCCTTCAAACCGTATGCCCACCCCAATATCGGGATAGAGAATATCCAATTTAAGCCGCCGATTGGTTTCGGGGTTTATCAACCATTCGGGTGAAACATTGTATTGTGTGTCGAATCCGTCAAAAATGCGAGCGAGAATTTCTCGCCAGGCGCTGAGGTTTATTTTTGCCATTTGTTATCTGTCCCTATGGTTATTTGTCGGTTCACATTACGCGGTTTGTTGCCGGCATCATACGCCATGTTGCGTATTGTCCAAAATAACGGGTACGGTTGTTTTGCCGATGCGGGCTTCTGTTGAATGCGCTATACTATGGGCACAAACCGCGATGAAGATCGCGCATCTCCTTCTTTCAAAAGAGACCGGACGTTCCCACCGGTCTCTTTACTTTTAAAACCCGTGTTTTACGGGAAGGCTACGCCTTGTATAATTCTGCCGCGCAAAACGTCTGCCAACTCGGCAGGTGATGCGGCGGTGACAACGTCGAGGGTGGCACCGGGGTTCAGTTGCCGAATTTTTGCCAGAAGTTCCGGTGACGGGTTGAGCAGGGTAATGGTGTGCCCCTGTGTGCCGCGCAGAAACAATGCTTCTTCCAACCGTTCGCCGCGGGTAACGCCAAATTGTTCAAAATAATCTTCGGCGGCGGCATACCACCATGCCGGTGTGTTTTTGGGAAATAGGAAATAATGGGTGTGTACGGCTGCCACTTCCGCCGGAAATTCGATGGTGATGCCGCTGCCGTCGGAAACGGGCGCGGTGGATGTGCCGGGAAATGCGGGCGGCGGCGATGGTGCGCCGGGGATGTCTCCGCTGACGGGTATGGTGTCGGCGGGGGGTATGGTGTCGGCGGGGGGTATGGTGTCGGTGGGCGGCGGGGGCTGAGGCGTGTCGGGCGGCTCGTCAATATGGACGGGTGTTTCGTCTGTGGGTTGGGGTTCTGCGGGCGGCACGGGTTCGGCGGGTACTGACGGCGCACTATCTTGAAATGCCGCCAGTTTGTCCATAATGGGTCCCAAATGTTCAAAACTTTCCCACGGGTGGATGGCGCCCACCACAAACAGACACGCCCCCAGCGCGAAATCGTCTTTCATAATTTCGCTGTTGTACCACAGCAAACTTTGCCAGTAATCGTCGGGGCTGACGGGTTCTTCCGCATTCCACGGACCAACATCCGGTCCGCCGACCACGCCGCGGGTCATACCCAACTCGGTGACAATAGCGGTGTGCCGGTCGGGGAACATTTTGCGCACACCCTGCATAATTCGGCGGTAGCGCAACGCCAGCCACATGCCGCCGTTGCCGGCAGCCAGCCCGATTTTGTGCAAACGGTCAAGCGTGGGCCAGTCATATTCATGAAACCCCAAATATTTATAGGTTTCCAGTGTGCCGGGAAAATTCGCCAAAAATTGCTGACCGGAAAAATTACCGGCGGCAAAATTCATGCCCACCGGCTCGAAGCCTGCGGCGCGCATTTTTTCGCCAAAGGCTACTTGAAATTCGTCGTATTTTTTTTGTTTGTCGGGGTCGGTGGTTTCGGTTATCGTTTCGTTGAACGATTCCCAAGCGTTGTAAATCGGTTTGCCGTTAACTTCAAATTTGTTGACTTCTTCTTTTAAGATGCGCTCGGCAAATTCTTGTCCGCGTTTTGTCGGGTTGTCTTCAAATTCTTGGTTGGGGGTGTACAACCTGCCGAAGATGAATGCGTCGGGCAGCAATTCTCGAACTTTGCGCCAAAAGTTCACATCGTGGTGCAGTGTTTTTATCAATCGCGGACGAACACGCACAATGGCATCTGCTACCGGCTTGCTGATGGCGTTGATGTGGAATCCGAATTTGTGCTGCGCCATACGACCAACTCCCTTGATGGAAAATCATTGCGGATGAAAAACTTTGTATCCATAGTATAGCATAGGTGGGGCAATGAGGTAAAATTGGCGCGAAACCGAAATGTGAGTATGGTATCTGTGGCAGTTGGAGATTCCAATTTCCGGTTGCCGGTCTCAAATCTTTATTCAAAAAAGAGGAGGATACTTCAATGACGAAAGTTTCTATTCTCGATTTGCAGGCGTACAAAAATCGCGGCGAAAAATTTTCGATGGTGACCGCATACGATTATCCCACCGCTTTGGTTGCCGATAAAGCCGAAATTGATGTGGTGCTGGTCGGCGATTCGCTGGCGATGGTGGTGCTGGGCTTGCCGAATACCGTTTCCATCACAATGGATGAAATGCTGCACCATTGCCGTGCGGTGGCTCGCGGGGCAACCCGCGCTTTTTTGGTGGGCGATATGCCGTTTATGTCGTACCCCAATGCCGATGAAGCGGTACACAATGCCGGGCGTTTTTTGAAAGAAGCCGGTATGGAAGCGGTAAAATTGGAAGGCGGTGAACAGGTTGCGCCGATTGTGGATGCGGTGGTGCGCGCCGGTATTCCGGTGATGGGGCATATCGGCTTGACGCCGCAAACCGTTTCAAAATTGGGCGGGTTCAAAGTGCAGGGGAAAGATGCCGCCGCCGTGCGCCAACTTGTTGCCGATGCCAAAGCCTTGCAAGATGCCGGTTGTTTTTCTATTGTGCTGGAAGCCATTCCCGACCGGGTGGCAAAAATCATCACCGAAACGGTGGATGTGCCGACCATCGGCATTGGCGCGGGTCCGCACTGCGATGCGCAGGTGCTGGTGATGCACGATATGGTCGGGCTGTTTGACCGGTTTGTGCCGAAGTTTGTCAAACAATATGCCCAATTGCAACCGCAAATGGTAGAGGCTTTGCGGCAATATAAAGCCGAAGTTGCCGCCGGTACATTCCCCGCGGCGGAACACAGTTACACTATCAAAGATGAAGTGCTGGAGCAATTGTACTGACGGAGGAAACCGATGAAAATTGTCATTATCGGTGCGGGCGCGGTGGGCAGTTTGCTGGCGGGGTATTTGTCGCCGTTAACGGCGGTACGGCTTATCAGCCGCCGTGCCGCACCCGCCGTTGAAGCGCAACCGTTAACGCTGCGTCACCGCGATGGCACGGAAACCGCGGTAACGATGCGCCACACCGCCAATCCGGCGCAAATATCCGGCTGGGCGGATGTGGCGTTGGTATGCGTAAAAACGTTCGACACCGATTATGCGGCGCGGGTTGCCGCCGAAGTGCTGTCGCCGACCGGCATTGCCATCACCCTGCAAAACGGATTGGGAAATGTCGAAAAATTGACGGCGGTGCTGGGCGAAAATCGGGCGGTGGCGGGCGTTTCCACCAATGGCGCGACGCTGCTATCGCCGCGCACGGTGTATCATTCCGGCGTGGGACACATCCAATTGGCAATATGGGCGGCGGTGGCGCAAAAAGTACGGGCGATGCAATCTCTGTTCGAGCGTGCCGGACTTTCGTGCACAACCGTGGAAAATGTTGATACCGTCCTGTGGGGAAAACTCATCATCAATGCCGGTATCAACGCACTGACAGCGGTGCTGGGGCAGAAAAACGGTTTTTTGGTGGATACCGCTTCGGCACGGGCAATACTAACCGATGCCGTGCGGGAAGCCGCGGCGGTGGCAAAGGCGATGGATGTTTTGCTGCCGTATGACGACCCGGTGGCGCAAGTGCTGCAAGTGGCGGAAGCCACCCGCGAGACGCGCTCGTCTATGCTCAGCGATGTGCGCCGCCGCAGCCGCACCGAAGTTGACGCCATCAACGGCGAAATTGTGCGCCACGGCGCGGCGCGCGGTATTGCCGTACCGGTAAACCGTATGCTGGTGCGGCTCATCCATGCGCTGGAAGCGGGATATACGGTTGAAAGCCGTTAATCGAGCGGGTTTTTGAAAAATTGGGGATACAGCGTTTCCGCGCAATCGGGGCACAAACCGTGGCTGAAAGAAACTTTGCTGTGTCGTTCGATGTACAATTCCAGCGGAACCCATTCGTCTTTTTCATTGTGAATGCGTTTGCAACTGGCGCAAATGTGCAAAATACCTTTTAGGTCGGTCAGCCCGTTGATGGTGTTGCGCAATTCAACATTTTGTTTTTTTACGGTGATATATTCTTTAAAACGGGCAATGGAAGTTTTTATGGCGCGATGGATGTCGCCGCGGCTGGGCGGTTTGGTTAAATATGCCGATGCCCCCGCGGCGATAGCGTCATCAATGGTTTGTGGCGTTTCAAGCGCCGACAACACGATAACCGGTGTGGGACGGGTGCGCCATATTTGGCGGATGGCTTCAATGCCGTCCATTTCCGGCATACGGATATCCATCAACACCACATCGGGGTGATGTTCCAGCGTTTGGGTAACCGCTTCGATGCCGTTTGTCGCTTCACCGATAACCTCATATCCTTCTTTTAAAAGTTGGTTGCGCAGCAAATCTCGGATTAAATATTCGTCTTCTGCAATTAGTACACGGATTGGGTTTGAGGTCATTTTTCTGTCAACTGAACTACCAACGGGTGGTTGGCACTAATATATCCGGTTTGAAGGTTATTTCTGAAACGGCGCCGCCTTCGTTGAAAAAACGGCATTGCCCCGATAAATTCTTTTGCACAATGCTAACCAGCAAATCGAACCCGATGTGCCCCGGTTGGGTGCGTTTTTGCAGCACATCCGGCGGATACCCCTTGCCGTTATCGCGAAAAGTCAGCGTAATTATATCACCGTTTTCAATGACTGTCACATTGATCTTTAAAGGGGGTGTATTGTCGGAAGCGTGTTTTAAACTGTTGATGGTCAACTCGTTGATGATTAACCCCAAATGGTGCGCTTGCTCGGCTTGAATTTCGATATTTGGCGCAGACACCACCACCGAAACAGGTTTGTGGGTTGTGGCGCGAATAGTGGTGCGCACAATATCGCCAATTAGGGTTTTCAGCAATACGGGGCGCCATTCGCCGGCGGAAAGCAAGTTGTGCACGGCTGCCAAACCCTGTACCCGGCTGATGAGATTCTCAATGCTCTCTTCGTATCTTTTGTCGGGCAGTTTTCTCATTTTTCGTTTTTCCAGATAGAGCAACCCGGAAATTGCCGCCAAATTGTTTTTCACCCGGTGATTAACTTCTTTCAGCAGGGTCAGTTTTGTTTGCGCGTCGTCAACTGCTTGCCGGTATAACCGGGCGTTTTCAATGGCGATGGCGGCTATACCGGCGATAGTTTCCAAAAACCGGGCATCTTGTTCGGAAAATGCGGCAACCTTTTCCGACCCCAGTTGCAAAACGCCGATAATCTGTTGGTGTGATTTGAACAAAACGGTAATCAACGATTTGATTTTCAGCGCGTCGGGCGGGTCAAACAGAGGATGGTATCGTTTATCGCCGGTAATATCGGGCAGGTTGATGGTTTTTGCCGCAGCGATAGCCGCCCCGGCAAACCCCGCCTTAATGGGCATTCGAGTATCTAAAATTGTAACGGGTTTGGTGTAATGGGTGGCGTAACACACCAACGCATTGGCTTGACGGTCAATCAGCCATACTTCGCCGCCATCGGTGTGAAATAATTCTTGCACAACCGCCAAAAGGTCTTTTAGAACGGTATCCAAATCAAGCGAAGCGTTTAAAATAGTGCCGATGCGGTACAAAGAAGTCATCTGCTCTTTTTGCTGTTTGAGAATGCTTTCCGCGTGTTTTTGAGCAGTAACATCGCGGATGACCCCCTCGATGGCGGTCAGATTGCCGGCATCATCGCGCAGGGGAACAATGCGTTCTTCCAGCCAAACAGTTTGCCCGTTTTTATGGGTAATGCGGGAAATAATGGGTGTTTGCCACGGAAAATTATCCATTTCCAGATGAGATCTTTCCCAAAATGGCTGGTCATCGGGATGGGTAATATTGAAGAACAATTTGGGGTCGGCGTAAAATTCTTCGGGTGCGTAACCGGTAATTCGTTCGGTTGCCGGATTCATATAAACATAACCGCGCGGCGCTTTCCAACGGTAGCGATACACCAAATCGGGCAATCGTTCTGTCAAACGGCGATAGCGTTCTTCACTGGCGCGGAGTTCGGCGGTGCGGGCGGCAACTTCTGCGGTTAACGCTTTTTTATGTTCTTGCTCGGTGCGAAACAATAGTGCAAACGGTTTGGTAATGCCGGTAAATACCACCGCTCGATAGAACGCATAAAAAGCGAGCACTTTAAACAGATGCCCGGCAATGGCTGCCTGCTCGTACTTGCCGTTTGCCAGCAACACGCTGAATTCTGTCAGCGCAGAGGCGCTCACGCCGACAATCAACCACGTGAATACTTCCGCATCAAAAGTGGTACGCTTTTGATATAAACGAACAAGGGTTGCCGCAAATAAAATAACGACGAAACTTTCGCTGAAAAACCCAAAAGCGGTTAAATGGTGTGTGCTGTCGAGAAAAGCGGGAAAATTCTCCCAATAAAAAATAAACGCAATGGCTAACCAAAAAGTAGTGGAAAACGCTATCCACGCCAAATGCCAGCGAATATGATTGCCAATGAACCATGTGGCTGCCAAAAGTGCCCCGGCTTGTATAAAACGGGCAACAAGCCACAACTGCATTGAAATATTGTCACTGCTACCCGGTAAAATGCTCAACGCCGGAGATATGAGCAGATGAACCAAATCGAGCGAAATGACAAACAGAAAAGCAACGCTCAAAAACTGGGTGTACGGCTCTTTTACCAAATTGCGGGTTGTGTACCCGAAAATAAAAATGCCGTAACCGACAATAATGGTAAACATTTCGGCAACAACGTAAAAAAGAACATCACTGTGAAAATGTGTGATGTACACCCCGAATACCAACCACAGCGGCACTAAAATTGGTTTTATTTTTTGCAGTGAGTTCTTAAAATTAACCGACACCGGCACAACATGCTCCTTTGCCCACAGTATAGCAGAAAAAATAAAAAACGCACCATTTTTCACTTCGGTTTTTCGCGGTATAATAGAGAAAATGGAGTGCAGATGATGGATTTACGCTGGAAAAGTTTTTTGGCAACCACGGTTGCCATTGCCGGGGGCGGCGCAATTTATGTGACGCTCACCCGTTTGGAACCCGAACCGCTGACCATCGGGTTGCTGCTGGCGTTATTGTTCATCACCGTGGGGGCGCTGGCAATACCCGTTTCTGCCGCGCTGAATCACCGGTTTGCCGGCGAAGACCGCTTCGCTGCCGACCCAAACCGGTTGTGGCGACATGCCGGCGAATCGGGGCTGCTGGCGGTAATATTGGCATATCTGCAATTAAAACATACACTCAGTTGGATAGCCGCCCTGTTGTTTGTGGCAGCATTTGTGGTGGTTGAATCGTTTTTTATGACCGGAGGCGAATAAAGGCAGGTTCAATGACGAAAAAAACAAACGAAAATCCGTTGCGACATTTGCCCGCGGTGGATGTGTTGTTGGCGCATCCGCTGTTGGAAACACAAATAACCCGACACCACCGCAATTTGGTGGTAGATGCCGCCCGCGAAGCGCTGGCAAACATTCGCCGCGAAGTGCTGACAGCGGGCGCAACCGTGCCGCCGTTGGATGCCATCGCCGCCGAAACTGTGGCACGGCTGCAAAAAATTGTGTCGCCCACCCTGCAGCCGGTCATCAACGCCACCGGTGTGATTGTCCACACCAATTTGGGACGTTCCCTGCTCAGCGAGCGCGCTCGCCGCGCCATGGTGGAAGCCGCACAGGCATACAACAATCTGGAATTCGATTTGGATGTCGGCAAACGCGGCTCGCGCTATCATCACGCCGAAAGTCTGTTATGCCGTTTGACGGGTGCGGAAGCGGCTGTGGTGGTCAACAATAACGCCGCGGCGCTGGTACTGTCGCTGTCAACACTGGCGGCGGAAAAAGAAGTGCTCATCGGGCGCGGGCAACTCATCGAAATTGGTGGGCGGTTCCGCATTCCCGATATTATGGCGCAGTCGGGCGCAAAATTGGTGGAGGTCGGCACCACCAACAAAACCTATTTGGACGATTACGAAAATAATCTGCACACGGTGAACACCGGTTTGATTTTGCAGGTGCATCACAGCAATTTTAAAATTGTTGGTTTTACCGCCGAACCGTCACTGGCGGAACTGGTGGCGTTGGGGGAACAATACGGCATCCCGGTGATGCACGATTTGGGTTCCGGCACACTGCTCGACACGGCAAAATACGGGCTGGCACACGAGCCGACCATTCAAGAAAGTGTGGCGTCGGGGGCGGCAGTGGTTACTGCCAGCGGCGATAAACTGCTCGGCGGTCCGCAGGCGGGCATTATTTTGGGGCGCGCCGACATCATCGCCCGCATCAAAAAACATCCGCTGACCCGTGCTTTTCGGGTAGATAAAGTGACGCTGGCGGCACTGCAAGCCACGCTGTTGGCATATTTGGAGGGAACGGCGGAAGAAGAATTGCCCACTTGGCGGATGGTCTCGCTGGATGTGCGCACCATCAACCGGCGGGCGCGAAAATGGCAGCGTGTGCTGAGCGGGGCGGGCATTACCGCGGAGGTGGTGGCTGCCGCGTCGGCGGTGGGGGGCGGCAGTTTGCCCGGACAAACCTTGCCGACCCGTGCGGTGCGCATCGCAGCGCCGCATGCCGCCAAAATTGCGGCGCAACTGCGCGCTGCCGCCGTACCGGTCATCACCCGGCTGGAAGAGGGCGCCATTTGGCTTGACCCGCGCACCGTTCTGCCGGAGCAGGAATCGGTGCTGTTGGATGAGATTATTGAGTGCTTTCGGTAGCACCGCCCCGAAATAAATTTTGGCACGGGGCTTTCAAATTTAAGGTCATCACTTACGATTGAGTCACAATCCTGTCTTTTATGGAGTCAATATGACCATTTCACGCAAAGATTCACAAACGTTATCCGGCACGGCGGCGCGTTTCGGCGCAACGGTGTTGGGGGGCACGCTTTCAAAAGAAGGCGAACGATACATCATCAACAAAACGGATGTTACGGCATTGTTGGAAAATTTGGTGGGAAAAAACGTGTTGCTCATCGCCGAAACGGTGTCGGAGAATCACCAACCGGAAGTGAAGGTGTGCCTAACCTGCGGGCGGGAATATACCGAAGACGAATGCCCGCACTGCGCGCGAGTGCGGGCGCGCCTGCGCGGGTGAGGGTTAGTAGCCGTTTGAACCTCATTTGACGAATTTCATCAAATCGCGGGCAGCCATTTTTGTTTGATGCCGCACCATCCCCAGCGGCAAATTGGTGCCCAGCGCCATCGAAAGTACTGCGCCTTGCCCCAAACTGTACGCATACAACCGATATTGATTGCCTTCGTGCAAACTTTGCTCGAACCAGCCGTCGCGTTCCCCCAAAAAGGCGGCGGCTTGGGCGGCGGCTTCGGCGCCGGCAGCCACCAATGATGCCAGCGTTTCGGCGCGGTCATCGGGCATGCTGCCCGTTTTGGCAATTAACGTGTTGCCGGCGGTGAATAAAATTACTTCCGCCCCAATTTCGCGGTTGAGCGAATCTAGCCGTTTGACAATTTCATCGGCGTGTTTTTGCAGTTGTTCCATTTTCCACGCCGGAATTTCCGCCGGTGAGCCGGAGAGTGCCGGCGGTTGCGAACGCGGACGCGAGCGAGACCCGCGGCGCGGCGGGGTTTGGTAGTTGCGCGGTTTTAGCCCCAGCGCGCGACCGGGACGGCGCGAACTCGGCTTGGGCGGCGCAAGTTTCGGGCGGCGGCGAACCGGCTCGGCGGGCGGGTCGGGTTCGGGGGGCAGGGGCGGCTCTTCGCTTTCCAGCGTCAACCCCACTGCCGCCCCAACCAATTTGGGCAAATCGCCCACAAAAAACGGTTTGGTCAGCACGCCTTGAATACCCAACGCTTCCACATCGGCGGGCACGGTCTCGCCCATCAGCGGAATGACCATCACTGCCAAATCGGGGTCATATTCTCGAATGGCGGCAATGAGTTTCATGGGGGAAATATCGGTTAAACCCATATCCACCACTACCAAATCGAGCGTATTTTCCACCACATGTTCCATGGCTTCGGCGCTGCTCGGCACGGCAATGGCTTCAAAAGCGGGGTGGTTGTTCAGCGTTTCGGAGAGAATGGTTGAAAAACCGGTGTCGCGGTCAACAATTAGAATGCGTTTGGTCATAGCGGTTCCTGTGGCAAATATTTTCTGTTGAAATTGTACCCTTTCAGGGTAGAATTTGTCAATGCAACGTGAGGTAGTTTACAGAAAAAGGGGGTTCGATGCGCTATACTGGTGTCAGATTAAAAAAGGGGCGGAAAATTTTACCCCGCTGCATTTCCGGAGGGAGAAACTGTGAAGAAATTTAATGCAATTATTATCGGTTCAGGGCAGGCAGGCAATCCGTTGGCGCACAATTTGGCGGATGACGGTTGGACGGTGGCGCTCATCGAGCGCGAGCATTTGGGCGGCAGTTGTGTCAATTTTGGCTGTACCCCCACCAAAACGATGGTCGCCAGTGCGCAGATAGCACATTATGCCCGCCGCGCCGCCGAATACGGCGTGCATGTCGGCGAGGTGTCGGTTAATTTGGCAGAAGTGGTCGCCCGCAAAAACGATATTGTGCAGTTGTGGCGCGGCGGGCAGGAAAAAAATG
>CAYPNZ010000049.1:0-10746 GCA_964411845.1 uncultured Anaerolineaceae bacterium | reverse complement strand
TTCACATTTCCACCGAAACCCCGGCGCAAATGGAACGGCTCATCGCCGATTTGAATGTGGAAATCGGCAACCGGCAAAATTTGTAGGGCTGGAATCGCACCATGAAGACAAAAATCATTCTTAATCCCAATGCCGGGCAGGGACACGGCGCAAAAGTTTTACCGGATATTGAACACCATTTGCAAACGCTGGGCATATCATACGATTTGGTGCAAACGACCGCGCCCCATCAAGCCGACAAACTGACCACACAGGCAATTGCCGCCGGATACGACCGCATTGTTGCCGCCGGCGGCGACGGCACGGTGAACGAGGTGGTTAACGGGTTGATGACCGCTCGCGCCGCGGGACATACCGCCGTGCTGGGCGTGCTGCCGGTGGGTTCCGGCAACGATTTGGCTTATGCGCTCGGCATTTCCACCGATATTGCCGCCGCGTGCGCCCGTTTGAAAACCGGCGCGGCACATCAAATTGACGCGGGCAAAGTTACCGTGGATGGCACGCCGCGGTTTTTCGGCAATAATGTCGGCATCGGGTTCGACGGGGAAGTGGTGGTTGATTTGTCGCAGGGACGCCGGTTGAGCGGATTTTTGATGTATCTGTGGGCAGTGTTTCGGGTGCTGTTTATGGGACATTGGCCCCTTGAAATGGAAATTACCATTGACGGCAACCGTTTTCGGCAGCCCGTCACGCTCATCACCGTGGCGAACGGCACGCGGTCGGGCGGCGGTTTTTTGTTGACGCCGACAGCCAAACTCGATGACGGCGCGCTGGACGTTTGTTATGCCGGCGGGCTGTCAAAAATGGGCGTGCTGAATCTGTTACCGCGAACCATCAACGGCAGTCACATCCGGCAAAAAAGTATCACCCTGACTACCGGCAGAAAGGTTGAAATTACCGTACCGGATGGCGCACCGGCGCACGTTGACGGCGAAGTGCTGTGCGAGCGCGGACGGGTATTCAAAATTGAAGTTTTGGCAAATCAATTGACCGTGTGGACATAGGGGGGCGATATGAATATCGGGCACACGATACTCGCAGCAGTGGCAGCCTATCTCATCGGGTCGTTCCCCACCGGGGTGGTTGCCAGCAAACTGGTCGGCGCGCCGGATGTGCGGTATGTGGGCAGCGGGCACACGGGCGGCACCAACACCATGCGGCACGCGGGTCCGTGGGTTGGGGCGGCAGTAGTCATCATTGATGCGCTGAAAGGGTTGGCGGCGTGGCTGACAGCCTGGTGGCTGATGGGGGGGAGTCCGTGGGCATTGCCACTGGCGGGCACACTGGCGGTTATCGGGCATTGTTTTCCGATATACACCCGTTTTCACGGCGGCATGGGGCTGGCAACCGCCGCCGGATTGATTCTCATCTTGTCGCCATGGACGATTGCCATCGTGGTTCCCGTCTGGGCGATTTTCTTTCTGCTGATATTCAAAAAGAAATATTCACCGCGCTCGGTGGCAATTTCGATACCGATTGCGGTGGCAATCACTATTTTATTTTTGCATCCCGCCCCGCCATTGGCATGGATGCTGGCACTGGTGACAATTGTACTTGTGTTGCGTCACCTGCCGGAATGGAACCGGGTGGAATAGCAGGACACGTGCGATAAAGCGAATGCCGTTTCATTCGTCACTCGCTATTCGAAGAACAACACATTACTCAACACCCATGCCAGCGTGTGCAGCCCCGCTACCGCCCACACGATGAGCGCACTTTCGCCCGGCGCTTCATCATCGCCGCGCAATAAATTCGCCCACAGCACACCTGCCAGCACATTCACCGTGATGGCTGCCGGGCTGAATAAATCCCAATCTTTGCGCATTCCGTAATCGGCATTCCACACCCACGTCAGCAGCAGATAGCCAAATGCTGCCGCGGCGAAAAATATCAGCGCGGTACGAATTTGCGCCGTCATTTGCCGCCATTTGCGCCACAAAAACATCGCCGCCCCCACCGGCATAAAAATCCCCAACGGCGCGGTGAGCAACATTTCGTTCCCCCAATCGGCAAAATGTGCCGCCGAGAACATCGCATACCGTTGCCACTGTGTGGGCGCGGCAAGCGTCAACGGCACAAACCAAACATGGTCGCCACCGCCGGGACGGTCATCGCCCAAAAATGCCGCCAGCCCGTGATTGCCTATTTCCATCAGCGACAGCACCGCGCTGCCCACCAGCAGCGGTGGCAACAATACCGCTTGCAGCAATTCCCACAGCGACAATCCCGCCCGCCATTTGCGCCATCCCAGATACGCCATCGCCCCCCACAGCACAATTGTGGACGGATGGAAGGCATTGGTCAGTGCCAGCACCGCCGATGCCACCCACAGCGGCGTTTCGTTTTGCAGCGCACGCCAACCGAAATAGAGAAAAAGCATAACCCCCAGCGAGATGATGGTGTAATTTTCCACATATCCGAAAAAAAGTTGCATACCGCCGCCGGTGAGCACCAACCCGGTCAGCAGCGCGCGTTCGGCGGTGGACTGCCCGGTCGCGTGCGCCCATACCAGCCCCACAAAAACAAATGCCACACCGCACAGCACGCTCACCGCGGCATAAACCGTATCAACCCCCCAGCCCCATAACGGATATGCCAGCAATTGCCACAGCCGCTGATGCAAGAAAACGGTGAACGGCGCTTGCCAGTTATACAGTACGGGTGCATCTTTTTGGGAAAGCCCAATCACCAAAATTTGTGCATCGCCCCACTGCAAATGGCGAATGCGCAACAGCCAGAAAATCGGAGCGGCTGCAATTGCCGCCAGCGCGAACCAACGGCGGGGATGTGCCCTGCCCGGCAAACGATGCCAACTTGCCGCCAGCACCTGCCGCCAGCGACGGTTCAACGGCGGCAGCAGGGTGGTTGCCGCCGCCAACAGCAATCCCCAACCGAGCACCGGCGGGAAAACCGTGTACGGGCTAACGCCCCACCACCGCTCGGCGGGCAGAAAATACGATACCCCGTGCAATATCAAAACTATCAGTGCCGCAACCTTCAAGAAAATCAACATCCGTGCTGCTCGCTACTCGCTACTCGCTACTCGCTACTCGCTACTCGCTACTCGCTACTCAAAAAGTGTAACCATCCCCTAAAATCAGGCAAATCGGGCGTAAATGGGTTTGCGTCTCCATAACAAGTTGGGTATACTCACCCCCGTATTCTCCACCATAAAAAATAAAAGGGAGAGAAAAATATGTTTAAAATACGTAACCTATTGGGAATAATCGTTATCATATTAGCCTTCGGCACAACAGCGGTGTTCGCCGAAGGCGGCAGCACGCAAGCCAACACCGACGGCACGGACGAAATTGTGGTGGTCGGCACCGACGGCTATGTTTATGCCTACAACATCAACGGCGAGCAAATTTTCAAATCGTCTGAAAACGGCTGGAAACTGGTAGCAACCGCCGACTTTAACGGCGACGGCGATGCCGAGATTGTCGCGGTGAACGACAACACCATAAAAGTGTACGACCCGCAGATTGTCGGCTCGGCATATTCATTCGATGCCACATACAATGGCGGCACCGGACGTTTTACCACCGTTGGCACCGGCGATTTTTGGAATGACGGCTCCCCCGATATTGCATTGATTTTCGATGCCGGCACCACCAACAAACATATCGTTATTTACAACGTGCCATCCACCACCCCGGCAGTAGATAAAACCTTTTTGATGGCGGACAATTTCGCCATTGGCGATTATGATGGCGACGGTGATGACGATTTCGCCATCATCGCGTGGAACAGTAACAACCCCAGCGGCGCAAAAAGTTGGTTTGAACTGCGTCAGGGGAAAAATCCCGAACAACGATTAAACAACGATGATGCCGATGCCGGCGTTTACACCGACAGCCAATGGTTCGATGTGGCAGCCGGCAGTTTCGATACCGGTAACGGCGCGCGCGTCGAATGGGTCGGCTCGCAAAATTTGGGGGATAACCTAACCGTGCAAAAATGGACGGGGTCGTCCATCAGCACCATCTGGAAACTGACAACCCCCTTCAACTTTGTTGCCGCCGACAATTTCCGCGGCGACAGCGACAATATTGACCAAGTGGCAATGTTGCGCAATGTTACCGGCGGCACCAGCCTGCAATTTGCCAAAAACGGCATCATTTGGGCAAGCATCAGCGGGTTGGGTACCGGCTGGCTTAATTTGGCAAGCGGCAATCTCGACAGCGAAAGCACCTACCGCGAAGCCGTCGCCATCAAAAGTAATCTCATCCGCGTGTACCGGCGACCGCAAGCAGGCAGCAACGGTGAAAGTACCTACCTTGATTGTACCACCCCCGACAACTGTTTTGAAAGTTTCTCGCTGGCAAGCAGTCTCAACGGGGCATTGGCTGTTGCCGATATTGGCGTTACTTTCGATATTGTGGAACCGTTCAGCGTTTCACCAACCAACATCTCCGCATCCACCGAATTGTCGCAAACCATCGCCGCCAAAACATTCAACATTTACGGCGACACCGCCGACAATACCCCCATCACTTGGCGGGCATACATCCTGCCGTATGATGCCCGGGTAGCGGCGTATGCCAACAACCTTTTCCGCACCGAAGCCAACCTTAACCTGACCATCACCCCGCGCGGTATTGAATATTTGCGCCCCAACAGCCCCAACGGCGTTATCCCCACGGTTGATTGGCTGACCATCGGCAGCAGCGGCGCCGAACCCGGCTCGTACATTACCGGCACAACCCCGGCAACCGTTACCGTTACTTTTAGCGACACCTTCGCCGCATCGCCGCTGGGCACAGCCGGGTTGCATCGCGCGCTCATCGAAGTGCAAAATATGGACACACTGGAAACAACACCTGTCATCGTTTCGGTATTCGTGGCAGGGGCAAAATTGTACCTACCTCTGGTTCTAAAATAAGCCCCGCTCGCATCATCATCATTCAAGGAGATTTTAGTTATGAACCTTTCACGCTTTGGGAAAAAACTAACGGGACCATCGGGCGTGCCGATGCTGATGGAAGATATGGCATTGGCAATGGCAAACGGCGGCAAAGATTCGCTGCTGCTGGGGGGCGGAAATCCCGCCCATATTCCGGCAATGCAGCAACGCTTGCGACAGGCAATGAGCCGCATTTTGGCAACCCCCGGCGCGTTTGAAAAGATGGTCGGCAATTATCCCGCCCCGCAAGGGGATGTCGAATTTCTGGAAGCGTTGGCTGATTTATTCAATCGAGAATACGGCTGGGGCATCACCGCCGAAAATATCACCCTGACCAACGGCAGTCAAACTGCGTTTTTCAACCTGTTCAACCTCTTCGCCGGAGAATATCCCGACGGCTCACACAAAAAAATCTTGCTGCCGCTGGCGCCGGAATATATCGGCTATGCCGATGTGGGGTTAACCGAAGATTTTTTCATCTCTTTCAAACCCGAAATAGAATTTACGGAACCGCACATCTTCAAATATCACGTTGATTTCAACGCGCTGAACATCACCGAAGATGTGGGCGCTATTTGCGTTTCTCGCCCGACCAACCCCACCGGCAATGTGCTCACCACCGAAGAATTGATGCGGTTGTCTGATTTGGCGCAGGCGCACCACATCCCGTTGATGATTGACAACGCTTACGGTACGCCGTTCCCCCAAATTATTTACAGCGATGCCGAACCCATTTGGAACGAAAACATTATTTTGAGTATGAGCCTTTCAAAATTGGGCATGCCCGCTGCCCGCACGGGCATCATCATTGCCAACAAAGAGATTACCCACGCCATGACTCGCCTAAACGCCGTAACCAGCCTTGCGCCGGGCAGTATGGGGGCGCGGTTGGCGCTGGAATTGGTTCAATCGGGCGAAATCATCTCGCTGAGTCACGATGTCATTCGCCCGTATTACCACAATAAAGCCATGCAAGCGATGGAACAATTGCAATATGAGTTGGGCGATTTGGATTATTTCATCCACAAGCCGGAAGGCGCGTTCTTCCTGTGGATTTGGTTCCGGGGTATGCCCGTCAGCAGCCAAGAATTGTACGAACGTCTGAAAGCGCAGCGAGTGTTCATCATTCCCGGGCATTATTTCTTCCCCGGCTTGAAAGACGAATGGCAACACACCCAAGAGTGCATCCGCATCAATTATGCGCTGGATGAAAATGTGGTACAACCGGGATTGCACGCCATCGCCGAAACGGTAAAAGCGATATACGGGGCATAGCATTCCTTAAAACCAAAGCCGACCGCCGGCGGCGGTCGGCTTGTGCTATCAACCCGTGCTTGAAACCGGACAGGATTTGTGCGGCATTCCCCTATTGCGATTTGCCTTTCACCGCCGCTAAAAGCCGGTCTGTCACTTCATCCAATGCGCCCTCGCCGGCAATTTCCACCAGCAGCCCCGCTTTTTGATAATATTCAATCAGCGGCGCGGTTTGCGCTTTATAGGTTTCCAGTCGAGTGCGCACCGTGTCCGGGTTATCGTCCGCCCGCTGATACAACTCGCCGCCGCAAACATCGCACACCCCTTCAACTTTCGGCGGGTTGAATTTCTTATGGTACGAGGCTTGACACCGGCGGCAAATCAACCGCCCCGACAACCGCTCGACAATTTCATCATCGGCAACACGAATATACGCCACCACATCAACTTTCTGCCCCATTTCCGCCAACATCGCCGCCAGTGCCTCCGCCTGCACCCGATTGCGCGGAAAACCATCAAAAACCACCCCGCCGGCAATATCCGGACGCGAAAGCCGGTCTTTCACCATTGCCACCGTCACTTCATCGGGAACCAAAATACCTTTATCCATATATGATTTCGCCAATTTGCCCAACGCCGTTTCATTGCGCAAATTTTCTCGAAACAAATCACCGGTGGCAACGTGGGTTAACCCCAATTTCTCGCACAACCGCTCCGCCTGTGTACCCTTCCCCGAACCGGGTGCACCCAATAGAATGATGTTCAATTTTTGAACTACGCTGTTCATCAACAAAACTCCTTTGGTGAATGATTCCTTTTTTGCATTATAACCGCGTCAATCTTGCAATGCAACTTTTAAAAGAGCAAAAAATGTCAGCGGGTCAACCACGGTGTAGCGGGGATGCGCTACCACACCGGCAGGCGAAATAATGTCTCCGGCGGCATCTTGCGTTTGGGCGAATGTCATGACCGCCTGCAAAAACGACGGCGTTTGAAATGCCGAGCGCACCGCGATGAATGTCGGTTTGCCCGCTTCCACCGTGTCGAAATACGCCCGATGCAGCGCGGCGGCACTGCCCGGCACGCTATCGCCGAAGGTGGCGCGCGCCATCGCCGTGTACGGCGTGCCATTCACCAACCGCGGAAAACCGCCCTCAATTTCATAATCGGGGGAAATGATGCCTGCCGGAGCGAGTTTGGCATAACGCGCCACCCATTCCGGCGGCAGCGAATAGCCGCGCCCGTTCAGCAGAAATCCCTGCACGGTGATGCCGTATTTGCGATAATAACTTCGGGTGCGATTGAGCCACTGCCAGCGAAATCGCCGCGAAATGCCCTGCGGATTGACGTATCCCGCGCCGCTGTTCGCCCCGACCAAAAAATCGTTGGGCGTGCGGGTTGCCAACAGATAACTCATCACGCCGGGAATTTCCTCTTCCATCCCGGGGTTAATGCCCCACGCCAGCGGAAGTTCGCCGCGGGCAGCATCATGCCAGGTGGTGCGCCGCCAATTTGCCAGCGCTACCAGTGTGGGATGCACCAAATCATAATCGCCGACATATAACAGCACAAACGTCAAATCGGGGTTGACCGTACCGTCTGCCAGCAAATAGCCCCGCGCCTGCAAATCGGCGGGGGTGGGCGACGGAGGCGGTTTTATCGGGGCAGGTTTCGGCGCAAACCGGTGCACGGACACATTTGCCAATGCCGCGCCCCACGCATCGCCGCCGCCGCCCTGCAAATAGCCGGCATAATAACTGAAAAGCCAGGTACTTTCCCATTCACCGTCCGGCGCAGAATGGCTGCCGCCCGTGTCGGTGCTGTATTTTTCATACCACGGAATGAAACCCCAAATTTTAATGAGGCGCAATCCCGCCTCGGCGCGGGCGGCTTGCACGATTTCGGTCAACAATTCCGCTTGCGCGGGCGATTCATCCTTCCACGGCGACAGGTCAAACGCAAAACCGCCGCGTTGAATCACATAATCGCGCTCCGGCGCATACACCCCGCCGCGGGTCATCTCGCCGCGGGCGTATTTCCGGGCGGGTGTGCCGTCTTCCAAATATGCCAGCAGGGTCGGGTCGGCGCGCCCGGTGTGCAAATATTCAGCCATTGCCCAACGATATGCCGCCAAATCATCGGTAAATTGCCCCGCCAGTGATTTTTTTATCGCCCAGCGGGATGATAATTTTTCCGCCAGCGGACTGCCGGCGCGCACGATGGGCAGTTTTTCCACCCCGGCGACGGTGGTTGCCACATTGAGTGTGGCGGGTACGGCATCATCCCACGCCACCAGCCCGGATATATCCGGCGCGAAAGTATCCAACACGGCATCAAAATTCGGTAAAATGACAATCGGGGTTTCCGCCAGCCAACCATACGGTTCGGCAGGCGTGCGGTATGTGTCCAGCCAAAATTGGTCGGTGGGATGGTGAATGAGATAGAGGCGCGGCGATTTTCGATTGACGATACCCTGTAAACTGCTCAAAAAGATGAGGGTATCGTAATCGTTCAGCAGGTCGGAGAAAGTTTTTCCCGCGGGGGGCGGGGTGTCGGGCGGACAGATGCCGCCGCACAGCGAAAAATGGTCAACGTGCAAATTTTGCACATCGAAAACATACAACGGCGCAGGGGGCGACGGCACGGGCTGCGGCGCACAAGCGGCGGCAAAAATGGCAATTGCCAGCAACAAAACAGCGTGGATTTTTGTACTGCGCGCAACAGGGTGGGTGAGATTGGTTGTCGCAAATTTATTCATTCGCCGTCCGCTATTCGCTACTGAACAACCATACGGAAGCCAATCCACAGCCCGATTTCCACCACGATGGTCAACGCCCACAACAGATACGTTGCCAGCGGATCTTTTTTGTGCCATAAAATGCCCAAAAAGCCATTCAACAGCAAAATAATAATGCCGCTGTACGGAATCCACAGCAATTGTTCGCGGGGAATAATGGCAGTTGCCGGGGTGGCGGCATTCGGCGACAGGTGAACCGCCGCGGAAAGATTGGGGTAGCGGGTGAACACCGCCCCCGTCAAAATTAGGGTCAGCAAAATTGCCGCGCCACCCAAATAGCGCGCCACCCGGTCGAACCAAAGCGGATACGCCCACAACCCGCGCCGCTCAACGGCAGATTGCCACACTTGGGTTGTGCCCAGTGGTACCCGTTTTTCCCACGCGGCAATAAACGCGGCGGTATTTTCGGGGGAAAGATAAATTTCGGTGGCGTCGGTTTTGACAACCAGCGAATCGCGCGCCGCGCCCGTGGCAAACAGCCACATACCGTCGCGGCGGCAGAGCCACCAGCGCGGCAGGGTTATGCCGAACACGGTGCATACGGGCATTGCCGGCGCGGGGGTAACGGTGCGGATGGCATCAATGGGGATGCGCAGGGTGGTTACCCCCCAACGGATTTTCAGCCCGTTGCGGGTGAACCAAAATTTCAGCAGAAACAGCGCAACGGCACGATACAAAAAGTGTATCGCCAATACAAAAGCCGTTGTTGCGCCGAGAATGCGCCAAAATTGCGCACCGGAAACAGGCTGTTTGAGAGCAATATTCGCCAGCAACAGGGCTGTTGCCAGCAAAATGCCGCCAATGCCCAAACATATCCAACCGCCGCGATGGGGTTTCGGCGTGAAAATTTGTCCACTCACAGAAATCATCGGTTGCTCACATCAGCGTTTCAAGTTGCCAGCGTTTGAGTTCATCAATCATCCGGTGGGCAGTGATGTCCAGCGAAATGGGTGTGACGGAAATGAGGTTGTTTTCCGTTGCCCAAAAATCGGTGCCGTGTTCCGGCACGCCGGTGGGCGGCTGACCGCCAATCCAAAAATAGTCGCGTCCGCGCGGGTCTTGACGGCGCACCAATTCATCCAAATACACGCGCTGCCCCAAGCGGGTAATCGTTACCCCGGCGACATCCGCCCAATTGCAGGCGGGAAAGTTAACATTGAGCAGCGTTCCGGCGGGCAACCCTTTTTGCAGCACCAATGCCGACAACCGCGCGGCGAAGGTGGCTTGTCCGGTGTAATCATTATCGGCAGCGGGATGCACCCGCGAGAAAGCAATGGCGGGCAATCCGTCAATGACCGCTTCTACAGCGGCGGCAACCGTGCCGGAATAGAAAAGGTCGTAGCCCATATTCGCACCCAAATTGATGCCCGACACCACCAGCGACGGGCGTTTTTCCAACACCCCCAGCATCGCCAGCGCGACACAATCGGGCGGCGCGCCGCTCGATTTGTACGCGGTGCTGCCGTCTTCCCATTCGATGGCATCGGCGCGGAGCATTTTGTGCAGGGTTTTGGGATGCCCCGATGCCGACCAGTTATGGTCGGGCGCGAAAATGACGGTTTCCGCCACGGTGTTCAGTGCGTTTTTCAGCACGGGCAGCACCGGCGAGTCGATGCCGTCATCGTTGGTCAGTAAAATTAGCGGGTTCTCGGTCATACGTTATCTCGGAAAAGATTGTGAACTGAATGGAACTTTTGCAAAAAACTAATATGACTCTACTGAAAAAAGGGGTTCAAATTAAACCACAGAGAACCGGAGGCACAGAGAAAAATAAAGTTTGAGAGCCACC
>CAYPNZ010000048.1:4042-10891 GCA_964411845.1 uncultured Anaerolineaceae bacterium | reverse complement strand
GACCAAGGCGACACCGTATCGGCGGGGCAGGTGGTGGTTCGGTTGGATACCGCACTGCTCGATGCGCAGGCGGCACAGGCAAAAGCCCAAATTTCGCTGGCGCAGGCGCAACTGGCGCAGGTGCAAGCCGGTACCCCCGCCGAACAAATTGCTGTGGCGCAAGCCGCCGTCGCTGTGGCGCAAGCCGATGCCGATGCCGCCAAACAAGCCATCGCCGATGCGGAATTGCTGCGCGACAATCCCCAGCAGCTCGATGCCCAAATTGATGCGGCGTATAGCCAAATTGCTCTGCTCGACCTGCAAATAAAACAGGCGGAAATCATTCAAGATGCGGTAATGCTCCGCGAGCAACTTGCCAAACAAGTTTGGGAACAAACCCAGCAAGGCTTCGATTGGCGCATCACCATTCCCGGTATCGGTGTTCAAACCGGGCACAAAGATTTCGGCGACGGCGAAAAATACAATGCCTCAAAAGCGTGGAATTTGGCGACGATGGACGTTTGGCAAGCATCGGTCAATCTGGAAAATGCCAAAACCGCCCGTCAAAGCGCCGTCAACAAATTGAACACTCTGCTGGCGCTGAAAGAAAATCCGCTGCAAGCAAATGTGCAAGTTACCCAAGCGCAGGCAGATTATCAAACCAAATTGGCGGCGGTAAAGGTAGCGCAGGCTGCATTGGCGCAGGCAAAAGCCGGCGTGCCGGAAAGTAAAATAGCCGTGTTAAAAGCCGGTTTAACGCAAGCGCAATCTCGGTTGGATACGCTGGCAACACAGCGCGAAAAATTTTCGCTTGCCGCACCAACCGACGGCGTGGTTGTCAGTCGCCCCGTTCACCCGGGCGAAGTGGCACTGCCCGGCGTCACACTGCTCACCATTGCCGATTTGAAAACGGTGAAACTGACGGTATACGTGCCGGAATCGCGGTACGGGCAATTGCAACTGGGGCAACAGGTTTCGGTAACGGTTGACACTTTTCCCGACCAAACCTTCACCGGCACGGTTGATTTCATCAGCGATGAAGCGGAATTTACCCCGAAAAACGTGCAGACAAAAGAAGAGCGGGTCAATTTGGTGTATGCCGTAAAAATTACCCTGCCGAATCCTGACGGCAAACTGAAACCGGGTATGCCCGCCGATGCGGTGTTCGGAGAGTAGGAAATGACTCTACTGAAAAAAGAGGTTCAAATTAAACCACAGAGTAGCAAAGACACAGAGAAAAATAAGGCTTGAGAGCCAAAAATTCGAGGGTACCCCCAAATTTCCCGATGAATTTAATCTCTTTTTCTCAAAAACATTCAAAACTCCGTGTCTCTGTGCCTCTGTGGTGAAAAATAGATATTTTTTCAGGCGAGTCAGAAAACCAAAACCGGAAATTAAAAACGGGTGAGACGATGAAAAAACTAGGTTTAGCAATCATAATTCTGCTGACAGTGGCAACAGGGGTGTATCTGGGCAACCGAAACACGGCGCAGGCATTTTCTGTGGAAGATATGCCGATTGTCGGTTCGGGCACAATTGAGGGTGAAAGCACCATCATTGCCGCCGAAACAGGCGGACGGGTGACTGCCGTGCACGTCAACGAGGGAGATACCGTTGCCGCCGGCGACGTGCTGGTCGAACTGGATAAAAGTCTGCCGGAATCGCAACTGGATGAGTTGGAGGCAGCCATTGCCACGGCAAAAGCCAATCTTGCCGCCGTAAAAGATGCGCCGCGCCCGGAAACCGTTTCGGTGGCAAAAGCCGAGTTGGCGCAGGCAAAAGCGCAGCGAGACAGCGCATACGAGGTTTGGCAATCGATGCTGCCGTTACTGGATGAACCGCAAGATTTGGATGTACCCATCAGTGAACTGCAAGCCCAACTGAAACAAGCCGAAGGGCAGGTGGAGAAAGCGCAGGCAGAAGTAAAAACCGCCAAAATTCAAGAAGAAGCCGCCAGCCGAGACCAAAGCAGCCATGCCGCATTGGTAATGTATGAAGTGGCGCAAAAACAGCGCGCCGCCGCCGAAATCGGGTTGCAGATGGCGCAAGCGCAGGTACAATTGTTGAAAGTGCAGTTGGCGCACCTGTGGGAACAGTATAACAACCCGGTGACACTGCAAGTGAAAGTCCATCAAGCGGAAGCGGGCTATCACATCGCCGAGGCTGCGGTGGCGTTGGCAGAAGCGAAACTCGCCGCCGCCGAAATGGGTCCCACCGCCGAAGCCGTCGCAGTGGCGGAAGCGCAGGTTCGGGTAGCCGAAAGCGCGTTGGATTTGGTGCATGCGCAAATAGCGCAATTAACCCTCGTTGCCCCGCGTGACGGTACCATCACCGTGCGCGCGGTTGACCCCGGCGAGTTGGCGGTTCCCGGCGCCACGCTGCTCAAACTTACCGATTTGGATAAAATGACCCTGCGCGTTTTCATCCCCGAAACACAAATCGGGCGGGTGCATTTGGGGCAAACCGCCAACGTCACCATTGATTCGGTTGACCGGATTTTTCAAGGGAAAGTAACCTATATCGCCAACGAAGCGGAATTTACCCCCAAAAACGTGCAAACGAAAGAAGAACGCATCAATTTGGTCTTTGCCGTGGAAATTACATTGAACAATCCCGACCATATTTTGAAAGCGGGCATGCCCGCCGATGCGGAGATTTTGCCGTAAAATGAAGTGTCTGTTCAGCCGGTCATTGCGAAACCCGTTAGGGTTGAAGCAATCCCCGCTGCCGCAACCGGAGATTGCTTCGCTGTGCTCGCAATGACAACGAACACTGCCGAACAGTTGAAAATAAAAAACCGTTTGCGGGTGTGATGCGCGGTGACGGCGTATCACACCTTTCTTTTTTGCGGGTAGGGGAGTACCCACTTTTGCACGGGGGTATCATTCAAAATATGGCTGACAAAAATTTCGTTCAGCATTGCCGGGGTTACACTGCCATAGCGAATGGCGCCGGGATGTATCATCACCACCGGTCCGCTGTGGCACACCCCCAAACAATTTACCGCCGCACAAACCGTATGGTTGGGGTGTGCCGGGTTATCCAACCCGTGTGCGGCAATAAGCGTTTCCACGTGTGCCAGCAATGCCCGAGCGTCGTCGGGGTCGGCGCAATTGCCTTTGGTGCAAAATAAAATTCGTTTGGCGGTGGAAGGGTTCAAAAACATAGAGATTGCCTCTTTCGCAGCGCTGCCCGCAAACGGAGATTGCTTCGCTGCGTTCGCAACGGCAAGTTCAACAGGTACTGCCGAGTAGTTACGCAAAAGGAAAGTATAATGAGAGCGCGGCAGCGAGTCAACACTGTTTGACAAATTTAACGAATTCAATACGGTTATGATACAAGGATGGAGCGCGTTGAATGGAGCAGAAAGAAGCGGCGCTGGTGCAGGCGCTGCAACGAGGAGACCCCCGCGCTTGCGATGAAATTGTGCGGGAGTATTCCGGAAAAATTTATAACGTTGCCTTGCGATTGACCGGGCATCCCAACGAAGCCGAAGAGATATTGCAAGAAACATTCATCAGCGCCTGCCGCGGGGCAGAGGCATTTGAAGGGCGTTCAAGTTTGGCGACATGGCTGTATCGCATAGCCACCAACAATGGGTTGATGCGCTTGCGGCGCAAAGAAATGCCCACCGTATCGTTGGATATTTTTAATGCTGCAGCGGCAGACAACGACAGCGCCCCGATTGATTTACACGATTGGCAGTGGGAGCCGGAATCGCTGTTGCTGACAGACGAATTGCGAACCGCGATGGATGAATCGGTGGCACAATTGCCCGAGTTGTTGCGGGTGGTGTTTGTGCTCCGCGATGTGGAAGGTTTGTCTACCAAAGAAACCGCCGAGGTGCTGGATATTTCGCCGAGCAGCGTTAAAGTGCGGTTGCATCGTGCGCGTATGCAATTGCGCCGGCAGTTGGCGGCATATTTTTCGCAAACGGAAAATTCGGAGGTGGTATGAGTAACGCAACATCTCATTCTCCCCAATGTCAAGAATTGATGACACGGCTGTCTGAATATATTGACGGTGAATTGGAAGCGGATTTGTGCGCCGAAATTGACAAACATCTGGCAGTTTGTGAAGATTGTCGGGTTTTGGTTGACACCTTCCGCAAAACCGTCGAATTGTACCGGCAGCATTTTAGAATGGTGGTGGTTGATTTGCCGCCGGACACCCAAACCCGATTATGGCAAGCGTTATCCGATGCCGGATGTGTGCCAAAATAGCAAATAATTACCAAAAAGCCCACAAACAATTGTGGGTATTTTTTTTGTACTGAATCAATTTTTGCATTCTCTCCAAAATTCATTTACAATTTGGCAACGATATTCGTGAACAGTTCCAACCCTCAACGAAACAAATCAACTTGATACAATGAGCGTATCTTGAAAACATACCTTCGGTTACAAAGCCAATAAATATAATTTGTTCTGCTATACCCGAAAAATCGCTCATTTGTGTAGTGGATTTCTCTGTAAAGGAGGTGATTGCCGCCCGAAACTATAAAACAAAGTTAGTTTAATTTTCAACAATTTTCAAAGATGAAAATCTTGGGGAGGAAAAATGAAACGTATTGTTTTATTGACTGCATTATTGTTTGCTCTGGTTGTTAGCGCTGCGTGTGGCGGCAAAACCGCCAGCACGTCCGGTGGCAGCAGTTCATCGGGTGGGGCAACCAAAACTATCGTCATTGGGTATACCGCCTCGAAAACCGGTAAATACGAAGTTTCGTCGCGGGGACAAACCCGCGGGCTTGAACTGTGGCTGGAACAGGTAAACAAAGAAGGCATCAAACTGTCCGACGGCACAGTCGTAAAATTTGAAGCGAAAACCTACGACGACGAAAGTGCCAAAGAACGTGTACAATTGCTGTACACCCAGTTAATTGACCAAGACAAAGCGGATTACCTGATTAGCCCGTACAGCAGCGGGTTAACCGATGCCGCCGCGGTGATTGCCGAACAAAAAGGCAAAGTGATGATTACCACCGGCGCGGCTTCTGATGCCACCTACAAAAAAGGTCTCACCTCAATCTTCCAATTGTATACACCTTCCAGCCGGTACCTGACCGGCGCGGTAGATTTGCTGGCAAATGTTGACCCCAACGCCAAAAAAATCGCTATTGTGTATGAAAATGCAAAATTTGCGACCGGCGTTGCCGAAGCCGCCAAAGCGTATGCCGAAAGCAAGGGCTATGATGTGGTGCTGTTTGAAGGCTACGATGGCGAAACCACCGACTTTGCCCCGTTCATCAACAAAATTACCGCAGCCCAACCCGATGCGATTATGGGCGGGGGGCACTTTAACGATGGCAGCACTTTTGCCCGCCAATTGTTTGAAAAAGGCGCCGACCCCAAAATGCTGGCGTTGCTGGTTGCGCCACCCGAGTTGAAATTCGCCGATTTGGGCGATGCCGCCGTGGGCGTAATTGGTCCCAGCCAGTGGGAACCGAAAGCCAATTACAGCGAAGCCTCAGCCAAAAAAGACGGCTTGGATTGGTTTGGTCCTTCGGTCAGCGATTTTACCGCCGCATATAAAGCCAAATACAATGAAGACCCGGGCTACCATGCCGCCGGTGGCTATGCCGCAGGCTTAATGTTGCAATATGCCATTCAAAAAGCCGATTCTACCGACCCGGCAAAAGTTAAAGAAGCCTTGAACAACCTTGATGTTATGATTTTCTTCGGGCATATCAAATTCGACAACACCCCCGATGCCCATGGTTTGCAGATTGCTCACGATATGGTTTACGTCCAGTGGCAAAAAGACAGCAGCGGCAACTTAACCAAAGAAGTTGTCTGGCCCCTGGCTGGTAAATCCGCAGACCCCATCTATCCGTTGGCGAAATAGTTAAACGAACATGTAACCTTGCGGGGGCAATCGGTATATATTTGCCGATTGTTCCCGCAAAATATAGGAGTTAGCGTATGGACCATCTTGTTGCTTCTTTAGCCGATGGCCTGTTACTGGGATTTGTGTATGGGTTGGCGGCAATGGGGTTAACCCTTATTTTCGGGGTGATGGATGTTATCAATTTGGCGCACGGACCGCTCATTGCGCTGGGCATGTTTGGCATGCTGCTGTTTGCCGGTGCAAACGGGTTGGGGCTGCACCCGTATGTCGCGCTGGTATTGGTGGCGGTGGTAGGGCTTATTTTCGGGGTGATTATTTACTATATCGCCGTGCGTCGTGTGCTTGATGCCCCCCATTTGTCCTCGCTGCTGGCAACGTTTTCCGTTAATATGATGATAATTGGGGTAGGCACAGCCATATTTACCACCTCTCCGCAGAATGTTGATTTTTCGCTGGGTAGTTTGCAACTCGGTTCAATTACCCTGTTGGGAACGCGGTTGGTGGCGGCGCTCATTGCGCTGCTTGTTACGGCGGTGCTCTACCTGTTTTTATATCGTACCCCGCCCGGAAAGGCAATCCGTGCCGTTGCCAACAATCGCGCCGCGGCAGAACTGATGGGCATTCCTTCTGACCAAACATTGGCGCTCAGTTTTGGCATTGGTGCTATGCTGGCAATGCTTTCCGGCGGATTGATTGCCACTTTCTTTTCTTTCAGCATTCTTTCCGGCAGTGTTTACGAATTGAAAAGTTTTGTAATTGTTGTTTTGGGCGGCTTGGGCAACCCAACCGGCGCCTTGTTGGGTGGTTTAATTTTGGGTGCGCTGGAAGGGATTGTACCGACATTTATGCCCGTTAGTTGGGTGCCGGTTATTGAATTTGTACTTTTTGTAGTCATCCTGCTGGTTCGCCCCAGCGGCTTGTTGGGAGAACGTTGATATGAATAGCTGGAAATATCCTGCTTTTTGGATTGCGCTGCTGTTGGTTATCATCGGCGGGTTGCTCCCGGTCATTACCGGTTCC
>CAYPNZ010000048.1:0-4032 GCA_964411845.1 uncultured Anaerolineaceae bacterium | reverse complement strand
ATCAACGCCCAAACCCGCATCTGGATCATCACCGGTTCCAACATCGTGCGCGAAAATATGTTCCTAATTCTGCTGTCGGTGGCATTGGCTTCCAGCTTGAACATTTTGCTGGGTTATGCCGGTTATGTCAGTTTTGGGCATATTGTGTTCTTTGGGATAGGGGGGTATATCGGTTTTTATTTATTGGCTGTGCAAAATACGCCATTGTGGTTGGCGGTAATTGCCGGCGGCGTTGCCGCGGCTGTGTTGGCGTGGCTGTTGGGGGCGGCAATATTGCGTTTGCGCGGCGCATATTTTGCGCTGGCAACTATTGGCGTTAACGAAGCGGTGCGTACCTTCATTAACAACTTCGGTCCGCTTGGCGGTCCCATCGGTATGGAGGTAAACTTTTCAATTTACCAACAGTACGGCGGGGCGGCAACCATGCAGTGGACAACCTATTGGATGGTGCTGGGCTTAACCATTGCCGCCATTGTACTGAGTTATGCCGTAAAATTCTCTCGGTTCGGATTGGGACTGATGGCTATTCGGGAAGATGAAGACGCGGCAATGGTTATGGGGGTTCGCACCCCCAGCGCGAAAACTATGGCGTATGTGCTGTCGGCAATTATCCCCGGTATGATGGGGGTTATCTTCTTTTTCCGCAACAGCAGCGTCGAACCGCACGAAGCCTTCCGCCTGACCCGTTCCATCGAAATGATTGTTATGGTAATGTTGGGCGGGCAGGGCACGGTACAAGGTCCGCTGGTGGGCGCCGCGCTGTACGAAGCCATCCGCAGTTTTTTGCTGACCAGCCCGTTATTCAAAGATTTACAGCTGGCTTTTGCCGGATTGTTACTGCTATTGATTATTTTGTTTGTTCCCTCCGGGGTTGTGGGTTGGTTGCGCGGTCGGTATAGAAAACTTTGGAGGGTGTTAGAATGATGGCACAAGTGGAAAATATTCTGCAGGTAAAAGGTGTCACCAAGCGGTTTGGTGGGCTTACCGCCGTAAACAATGTTACTTTCAATTTGCCGCGCGGACAGATTTTGGGCTTGATTGGACCCAACGGTGCCGGAAAAACCACACTTTTCAACGTCATCAACGGCGTGTATGCCCCCACCGAAGGGAATATCGTTTTTATGGGAACCGACATCAGCGGGTGGCATCCGTATGATGTGGTGAAACTGGGGTTGGCTCGCACCCACCAAATTGTTCGTCCGCTGAATGATTTGACGGTTTTGGAAAACGTTATGGCGGGCGCGTGTTACGGGCACGAAAATAAATCGCTGAAAGAGGCACAAGTTATTGCCGATGAAGTGATGGACTTTTTGGGCTTGGCAGAACGCCGCGATATGCTTGCCGGCAGTTTAAACGTCGCCCAGAAAAAACGGCTGGAAATGGCGCGAGCGCTGGCTTCTCGCCCGTATATGCTGCTTTTGGACGAGGTGCTTGCCGGATTGAACCCCACCGAAATCGCCGAAATGGTGGAGGTTGTGCTGAAAATCCGCGAGCAGGGCGTAATCATCCTCATTATTGAACACGTGATGCACGCTTTGATGAACGTATCTGACCGCGTGATAGTGTTGGATTACGGCATACTCATCGCCGAAGGTTCGCCGGAAGAAATTGCCAACAACCCGAAAGTAATTGAAGCCTATCTCGGCGACCCGGATTTGGCGAAACGACTCATGGAAAACGCTGATGGAGACTGACCGATGACAGTATTAGATGTAAAAGGGATTGCTTCCGGTTACGGCGAAGTACAAATTTTGTGGAACACGTCCATAAAACTGGAAAAAGGAAAACTCACATCGCTGGTTGGCTCTAATGGCGTTGGCAAAACCACCCTGTTGCGCACGGTTATGGGGCTGGTAAAACCGTGGCAAGGCACGGTAACCTTCAACGGCAAAGACATAACCAAAATGTCGCCCCACGCCAAAGCCGCAAATGGTATTGTGCTGGTGCCGGAAGGGCGGCAACTTTTTACCGATATGAGTGTGTACGAAAATTTGGAAATGGGCGCATTCACCAAACGGGCAAAAGGACGGTTTAACGAAAATTTGGAAAAAGTGTACGAAATGTTCCCCCGCCTTAAAGAACGTGCCGACCAAAAAACCGGCACCCTTTCCGGTGGCGAACAGCAAATGGTTGCCGTTGGGCGCGGGTTGATGGCTGACCCGGAAGTGCTGATGATTGACGAACTTTCGCTGGGGCTGGCACCGTTTTTAGTGCTCGACCTGTTTGAAATTTTGCGCCGCCTGCGAAAAGAAGGGCTGACCATGCTGCTGGTAGAGCAAAACGTGCAAATGGCGCTGGCTGTAAGCGACTACGCTTACGTGCTCGCCGACGGCAAAGTGGAAATCGAAGGTCCGTCACGAGAAGTTGCCGCCGACCCCAAAGTTAGAGAAGCATATTTGGGCATTTAACCGTCGCAACCTCAAACGTCCATCTACCCACAACTGTGGCGTCAGATGGACGTTTTTTTATTTAAATGGTATAACAGTGTAACCTTTTTGCGGATATTGCATCTAACAAATTGGGCAAGCATTCAATCGCCGGTAGGTGCGGCAAAGTAACCCAAAATAAAAAAGGAGGCATTGTATGGGATTACTCAGAGACGAAGATCGTCAACATTTAATGAAAGAATTTGAAGCATTAAAAGACCCGGTAAAACTGGTGGTCTTTACGCAAGATTTTGAGTGTCAATATTGTAAAGAAACGCGGATGATTGCCGAAGAAGTTGCGGATTTATCCGACAAAATTTCGGTGGAAGTGTACGACTTTGTGCAAGACAAAGAAATTGCCGAAACGTACAGCATCGACAAAATTCCCGCCACGGTCATTATGCGCGGCGGCGACAACCCCAAAGATTTCAACATTCGCTACTATGGTATCCCGTCAGGGTACGAATTTAGTTCGGTCATCGAGGATATTATGATGATTTCCGGCGGCGAATCGGGGTTATCGGCAGATACCAAAAACTTCTTGGCAAACCTATCGGAACCGCTGCACCTGCAGGTGTATGTTACCCCCACTTGACCGTATTGTCCCCGGGCGGTTCGCCTGGCTCACCAAATGGCGCTGGAAAGCGACAAAGTACGCGGCGATATGGTGGAGGCAATTGAATTCCCACACTTGTCAAACAAATATCAAGTGCAGGGCGTGCCTCGGACAATTATTAACGAAGTTGGCTTCCTTGAAGGGGCTGCACCTGAACAAATGCTTGTTGCCAAAATTAAAGAAGTTGTCAATTAGCAGGAGGAATCTATGGCGAGAAGACCCGAACGCAAAAAACAACCCAGAGTTATTGTTTTCTCGACACCGACATGTAAATTTTGCAACGCTGCCAAGCGATATTTCCGCGAAAAAGGGGTGCGCTTCCGTGATGTAGATGTTTCGCGAGACCGCGCCGCCGCGCGTGATATGCAGCGACGCAGCGGGCAAATGGGCGTGCCGGTTATTGACATCGGCGGGAAAATTATTGTCGGTTTCGACCGCCCAAAAATAGACCGGCTACTTGGCTTATAACCAAAATTTGTGTATAATTTGGCGGTGGAAAATTAGCACTCTTTGGTAAAGAGTGCTAAAATATCTCCACAAAATTGAATGACTATTTTTAAAACACAAATTGATGGAGGTAAAGAACTATGACGAACATTGAACCATTGGGCGCCCGCATTTTGGTGAAAGTTGTTGAACAAGAAGCAAAAACCAGCAGTGGGATTCTGTTGCCCGAATCCGCCAAAGAAAAACCGCAAGAAGGCATTGTCGAAGCCCTCGGCAGCGAAGAAGATTTGATGACCGACCTCGCCGTCGGCGATAAAGTGCTTTTCGCCAAATACAGCGGCACCGAAATTAAACAGGGTGATGACACCTACCTCATCCTGAACGAAGATGACATCCTGGCGCGCTTAAGCTAACCCCGCCAAACGTCATTATTTAACAAATTACAGGGGCGGACTTTATGTTCGTCCCTGTTTTTTGGTATGATAATCTGAGTCCCCTGAAAAAAGGGTTAAAAATTAAACCACAGAGAACCGGAGGCACAGA
>CAYPNZ010000047.1:0-10972 GCA_964411845.1 uncultured Anaerolineaceae bacterium | reverse complement strand
TCATCACCCACGTCATACGGCACACCGCCGAAACGCATATAGTTGTACAGCATCCGCGAGCCGGACACGGCTTCAAACAAGTCGAGGATACGCTCTCGGGCTTTGATGGCATACAGCGCCGGGGTAAAGAAGGCGCCCAAGTCATTCAGCAGGAATCCGACCAGCCACAGGTGACTGACGGTTCTGTTCAGTTCCGACATGATGACGCGCAGGTATTCCGCACGTTCGGGAACGGGTGTGCCGGTCATTTTTTCGACCAGCAGGGCGTAACCATGGTTGTTAATCATCGAGGTGATGTAATCCAGCCGGTCGGTGAAGGGCATATTCATCAGCCAGCCGTTGCGCTCGCCGATTTTTTCGTGGTTGCGGTGCAGGTAGCCCAAAATCGGTTCCAAATCAACCACGTTTTCCCCTTCCAGCGTCACCACCATGCGGAAAACGCCGTGGGTGCTGGGGTGCTGCGGTCCCATATTCACTTTGATGCGGTCGGTGCGCATACCGGCGATGTTTTCCACGCCGTGCAACGGGACTTCAACCAGTTTTTCGCCGACGGGTTTATAGGTTTCGGGGTCGAAATCGTCGGGGTAGTAAACGTTTTTGTGATAGGGGTTTTTAAATTCGATGCGCTCGGCAACACCGGCGGGCCAGCGGCTGCTGAACGGTTTGACCGGTTCTTCGTAAAACGGTTCTTTGAAGTCTTTACGCATCGGATGCCCGCGGAAGCCTTCCCACATCAAAATGCGTTTCAGGCGCGGGTGTCCTTCAAATTTGATGCCGTACAGGTCGTAAACTTCGCGTTCCTGCAAATCGGCGCTGAGCCATACATCAATCAGCGACGGCAGCACCGGATTTTCATCATCTGCGGGACGCGCTTTGAGCACCACCGGACCGCCCCAGCGGTTGATGGAATAGATGTGGTAAACCACTTCAAAACGGGGTTCGCGCCCCAGATAGTCTACCCCGGTGACGTTGGACAGGTAGCCGTAATCCAAATCGGGTTCGTCGCGCAGATATTTTGCCACGGCAACCAGTTTGTCGGGCGAAACCACCAGCGCATCTTTTTCCGGCACAACGCTGCCGTCACCCAACGCTTCGTTGATGCGGTCTGCCAGCGCTTGGGTTTCCTCGGTGGGGGTTGTATCCCATTTGGGCAGTTTCGGGGGTTTGGGTGCGCGTTTCGGGCGGGCTTTGGGGGACGCATCCGCTGCCGGTGCTTCTTCTTCCGCGGGGGGATTTTCTTTGGCTGCTTTGCGCTGCTGCAATTCTTGCTTGATGAGCGGTACATCGCGCGGGTCGAAAATGTCGGGACCGAGCACGGGCACGGGGATGGCATCTACCGTACCTTTTTTGTACCAATGCACGGTACGGATGGACTGGCGTTTCATCTTTTCCTGCAAAGCGACAAAACCCTGCACCAGCGAATACGGGGTCGGCGGGCAGCCGGGAATATACACATCCACCGGCAAATATTTGTCAATGCCGGAAACAACGTTGTAGCCCTCTTTGAACGGACCGCCGCCGGAGGCGCACGCGCCCATAGCAATCACATATTTCGGTTCGGGCATTTGGTTGTACAACCGCACAATATTGGGCACCATCTTTTTGGTAACCGTGCCGGAAACAATCATCAGGTCGGCTTGGCGGGGCGAAGCGCGCATCAACCCCCAGCCAAAGCGTTCAATATCCAGCCGAGACGATGCCGCGCAAATCATTTCGATGGCACAGCACGCCAAACCGAACATCATGGGCCAGGTAGAATACATCCGCCCCCAATTGTAAATGGCATCCAGCGTGGTAATCAAAACATTCTGCTTCAGTTCCTCCGGAACCTCAATACTACTTTCCATTGCCGGTGGTGATTTTGTAGTCATCTATACGTCACCTTTGATACAGTAGAGATTATAAAACTTGTTGGTTTCCACTTGGAACGACAGCGCGATGCGATATAATGCAGTCGTATCCTGTTCACAGTGTCACAATCTTACCACCGCCAAAAACGGTTGTCAAAATATGGTGGCAATCATCACACCGGTAATTATGCTAATTTTTACAATTTTTATCAAGTATTTGACTCTTCTTTTTCTTTCTGTTACCATTCTCACAATTACAGACGGAAGGAATACCCTATGCAAGTTACCAGACAACGAATTATAGACATTCTGCGCACCCGCGGACAAGCCACAGTAGATGAACTGGCGAAAGAAATCGGGTTGACTTCGATGGCGGTGCGGCATCATTTAAATGTTTTGCAAGCGGATGACCTGATTATGATACTGCGCACCAAACAGCATCATCGCCCCGGACGCCCCATTCAGGTTTACGGGTTAACCACCAAAGCCCGCAAATTGTATCCCCAGCAATATTTGCAACTGACCGATTTGCTCATCGAAGAAATTGCCGCCACCATTGGTTCCGAAGGCGTGGAAAATCTCTTCACCGGCATCGCCGAGCGGCTCGCTTCCGAAGCGCCGCAACTGGCAGCCGATGTGTCCACCGGTGCGCGGCTTGATGCGCTGGTGGACTATCTGCGCCAAAAAGGGTTTGTGGCGGAATGGCAGGTTGAAGACGGACATTACACCCTTTGCCATTACGATTGCCCCTATCGCCAAGTTGCCCAAAGCCACCCCGCTATTTGTTTGCTAGACGAAAAACTCATTGCCACTTTTGTGGGCAGCACGCCAACCCGGCAACTATCCATTGCCCGTAACGATGATATGTGCAAATATGTCTTCACCGATGTGCCGGTAGCCGCATCAGACGCATAAACCGTCACCCGTCCATTTAAACCGCCCCGACCGGTGGCGGTTTTTTGCTTTTTCCGTTATGCGTTTTGGACATATCGCCACATATCGTGTAAAATTACCCTATCTTTTTAGGACAGGATACTCAAATGAAAGATTCCTACGGCAGAGAAATCAACTACCTTCGCATCTCCCTAACCGACCGCTGCAATTTGCGCTGTGTATACTGCATGCCGATGCGCGGTTTGGAATTTGTACCCAACGACGACCTGCTTTCCCCCGTTGAAATTGCCGCGGTTGCCCGCGCCGCCGCCGAAACCGGCTTCCGCAAAATTCGGCTGACCGGCGGCGAACCGACCCTGCGCCGCGACATTCTGGAAATTGTCTCGCTGCTGAAACAAACGCCGGGCATCGAAGAAGTAACGATGACCACCAACGGCTATCGTCTGAAAAAACTGGCAAAACCGCTGGCGGCAGCCGGCTTAAACCGCGTGAACATCCACGTGGATGCCATCAACCACACTCAATTATTGAAAACCATGCGGCTGGCAAAAGAATCAAAAGTGTGGGAAGCCATTTCTGCCGCCGAAGATGCCGGGCTGCGTCCCATTAAACTGAATGTGGTGGTTACTCGCGGTTTCAACGATGATGACGTGGCGGCTATGGCAAAATTGACCGTTGACCATCCGTGGCACGTGCGCTACATTGAATTGATGCCGCTCGGCGCACCGTCAGGCATCGCGCTGGAAAATTTTGTTTCCTCCGCCGAAACCATCGCCCGTATTGAAAGCGAATTGGGGCGCATTGAACCGCTCAACGGCGGCGAACTGGACGGCGAAGCGCGGCTATACACCATCCCCGGCGCAAAAGGCACGCTGGGGTTCATCAGCCCCGTCAGCAACCCCTACTGCGGCGATTGCAACCGCATGCGCGTAACCGCCGACGGGCGCATTCGGCTGTGTCTGCTTTCCGACAAAGAAATTAACTTCCGCGACACCCTGCGCAACGGGGGCGCTCACCGAGATTTGGTGGCACTGTTTGAGCAAGCCGTTACCCACAAGCCGTGGGGTCACAAACTGGGCGAAGGCATCCACCCCGAATTGCGCACCATGAGCCAAATCGGGGGTTGAAGATAGTTGTCCCTGCCAACGTCTGCCGGTTTCGCCCCAATGGAGTATGCCTGTGCAAAATACATTTCCCCCGCTGATTTTGAATGAATGGCGTGCCACCCGCGACACGCTGCAACGATACAGCCAACTGCTCGGCAAAATTCGGCGGGCGCTGGTAGCGGCACATCCTCACTGGTGGCACATTACCCTGCACGTTGATACCGACGGACTGACCACCACCCCCATCCCCACTGAAAACCCGTTTGAACTGCGCCTGAACCTGCACGCGCACACGCTGGAATTTTTACCTGCCGGCGGCGCGGCGCACAGCCTGCCGCTGGAAAATCAAAGTGCGCAGTCACTTTCCGAATGGACACTGCGCCAACTGGCAGCCAGTGGCATTGTGCCCGAAATTGACCGCGCGCCATTCGGCAGCAACAAAATTTTGCCATACGATGCCGAGCGTGCCGCCACATTTTTCGTCGCCCTGCAAAACATTAACCGCGTTTTTCGGCAATTTAAAGACGAACTGCCCGGCGAAAGCAGCCCGGTACAGATATTCCCCCACCATTTCGATTTGTCGCTGGTGTGGTTTACCGGGCGGCAGGTCGTTGTGCCCGAAGGGGAAGAAGGGGGCGCGGAACAGGTTGGCTTCGGCTTTTCCACCGGCGATGCCGGTATTCCCGAAGCCTATTTTTATGCCACCCCGTGGTTGGTTCCCGCCGGTTTAACCGACACCCCGCTGCCAAAGGGGGCATCGTGGCATACCGACGGCTGGACGGGCGGCGTGCTGCCATATCACGCCGTATCCGAATCGACGCAACCGGCGGCATTGCTGCTTGACTTTTTGCGCACCGTACAGCAAAATTCAGCAAAACTGATGTTTGATTGACCGATGTACCCGGACGACCGGGTGCTGGTGGCGGTGATGAACAACCGGTACGATTGGCAAATTGTTCTCACCGAACACTGGTACCGCATCCCAACCAAAAAAGCCCCCGCGCCGGTGCCGCACCTCGACTGGCTGGCATTTTATTTTACCGCCGTTTTCGGCAGCGACCGCCACGCGGTGCATTATTTCGCGCCGGTTTTGGGACACGAATTGGTGACCCGCGCCCAATTGTTTCCGCACGAGCCGGAACATCCCCGCGCCGGACAGTGGTATTTCAAACTGATGCTGGGCGATGTTCGGCACAAATTGCCGCCCGTCACCAGCGGAAAATGGCGGCGTGTAACCTTTATTTTCACCACCGGCGACCGGTTTGAGCGCGCCACCGACCTGCGCGATTTGTTGGCGGACGTTTCGCCGGAAGGCGTCCCGTTCGTCACCCTGAAAGACGCGCCCGCGGTGTATAAAACGTAAGGCGTATTGCGTGATACGTGTTGATTTGTAATCCATTATTCGTTATTAAACCTTTTGCATAAGTCTGTCATTCCGGAATTTCCCGCAGGGAAATATCCGGAATCCGGAAAAAGGTATGGATTCCCGCTTTCGTACCCGCAGGGCACAGGCGGGAATGACATTGGTATAATTTTGCAAAAATACACTTGTTCCGGTCAAGAAATTATTTTCCAAAGTTACTTTTGCAAGAAGTCTATTCATTTATCGGGGGAACGATGTCCACAGCCGTTTTAATTTTACTGGGGTTGCTCGGCGGGGTGGCGGTCGGGTTACAGGGACCGCTATCCAGTTTGATGAGCAGCAAAATCGGCATTATGGAAAGTATTTTCATCGTGCATTTGGGCGGCGCAATTTTGGCAATTGTGCCGCTGCTTCTGTTTTGGGGCGGCGGCAATCTCGGCGAATGGCGCAGCGTGCCGTGGTATGCGCTCGGCGCGGGCGCAATGGGGCTGATAATCATCGGCGCGGTGAGCATCACCATTCCGCGGTTGGGCGTTGCCCCCACCGTAACGCTGGTAGTGGTAGCGCAACTCATCGTCGGCGCAATTTTAGACCAATACGGCTGGCTCGGCGTGCACGTCCGCCCCATTGATACCACCCGCATCATCGGTATGCTGGTGCTCTTTCTGGGCACGTGGCTGATGGTGAAATAAGAGTTTCGGGTTTCGGGTTTTGAGTTTTTGGTTTCGGGTTTCAAGTTGCAAACTTTGAACGTGAAACGTATTGCGTATTGCGTATTGCGTGAAACGTAACCTTGAACCCGAAACTCGAAACCGCAACCCTGCAACTTTGCAACCCTGAAACCTTGAACCTTGAACCTGAAACCTTGAACTTTGAACTTGCAACCCTGCAACCCTGCAACCTTGAAACCCTATTCAACAGCAAAGGATGAATGACAAATGACAACCCTTACCATTGAACACGGCAGCATCGAAAAAACCGCCGCCGATGCCATCATCGTCAACCTGTTTGACGGCGTGCGCTACCCCGGCGGCGCAACCGGCGCCATTGACCGCGCACTCGACGGCGCCATCAGCGAGGTGATTGCCGCCGGCGACCTGCGCGGCAAACTCGGCGAAACGGTGGTACTCTACCCCCGCGGCAAAATTCCCGCCAAACGGGTTATTGTGGTGGGACTGGGTCCCGCCGGTGAATTTTCGCTGGACGGTGTGCGCGAAGCCGCTGCCGCCGCCGCGCTGCAAGCCCGCGAACTCGGCGCGGAAACGCTGGCGACCATTGTGCACGGCACCGGCATCGGCGGCATGGAACCGACCGATGCGGCGCAAGCGCTGGTAGAAGGCACACTGCTGGCGCTGTACCGTTACGAATCGCCCCTGCCGCGCAAATTGGAAACACCCCCGCATGAAATTTCATCGTTTAAAATTGTAGAATTTTCCGCCGAAAAACTACCCGCCATCCGCAACGGCGCACACACCGGCGAAATCATCGCCCGCAGTGTGTATCTGACCCGCACGCTGGTCAATTTGCCCAGTAATATTGCCACGCCAACCCACATCGCCGAAACCGCCCGGCAGATGTGCGCCGAAAACGGTCTTTCGTGCCGGGTGATGGATGAAGATGAAATGCGCGCCGAAGGAATGAATGTGCTGCTGGCTGTTACGCAGGGCGCAAAACAACCCGCCAAATTCATCATTATGGAACACAATCCCGCCGATGCACCGAACACGGGCGAACCGGTAGTGCTGGTGGGCAAAGGGGTGGCATTCGACACGGGCGGGTACAGCCTGAAAACCCGCACGGGTATGCCCGGCATGCACGGCGATATGGCGGGCGGCGCGGCAGTCATCGGCACGATGCGCGCCGTGGCACAACTGAACCTGCCACTGCACGTGATGGGGTTGGTTCCCACCGTGGAAAATGTCATCAGTGCCACCGCTTACAAACCGAACGATGTGTTCGTCGCCAAAAACGGCGTCAGCGTGGAAATTATCAGCACCGATGCCGAAGGGCGGCTTATTTTGGCGGATGCGCTGTGCTATGCCGCCACGCTCAACCCCGCCGCGGTGATTGACGTGGCTACCCTGACCGGTGGAAAAGTGGTGGCGCTCGGCGCGCGCACCAGCGCGCTGTTTGCCAACGACGGCAAATTGCACGAAAAATTGCAGGATGCCGCCGAAAAAGCCAGCGAGCCGGTCTGGCGGCTGCCGCTCGACCCGGCGTATGACCGCCAATTGAAAAGTCCCATCGCCGATTTAAAAAACACCGGCGGCAGAGATGCCTCATCCATCACCGCCGCGCGTTTTTTGCACCATTTCATCGGCAACCACCCGTGGGGACACATCGATATGGCAAGTGGCGAATTTTACGAGCCGGGTCCCAACCACACCCCGCGCAAATACGTTCCCAAAGGCGCCACCGGCGTGCCCGTGCGCACACTGGTGGAATTTTTGCGCCACTGGGCATAAAATGCAAGTTTGAAAATTTGGGGAAATATCACCGTCGGCATACAATTTACTGATAGCATCATCACCAATTCCGGTTGGAGGTATTTTCCAAAAATGAAAAAACTCGGTCAATTTCTGGCACTGCTGTTCATACTGACACTCATTTTGCCCGGCACGGCAACCCGGGCGCAATCCGCCCCGCCCGATGCCGTGGTGCGTGCCGTGCTTTTTTACTCGCCAACCTGCCCGCACTGCCATAAAGTCATCACCGAAACCCTGTCGCCGATGTTGGAACAATACGGCGACCAATTGTTAATTTTGGGGATTGACGTAACGCAGGAAGCCGGCGCAAAAATGTACGATGCCGCCGTGAAATTTTATAACATTCCGCAAAATCGGCGGGGTGTGCCGACACTGATTGTTGCCGATACCATTCTGGTGGGCGACCAAGAAATCCCCGAACAATTTCCGGGTATTGTGGAAAAAGGGCTTGCCGACGGCGGCATTGACTGGCCCACCCTGCCCGATTTGGTCATCCCGCCGACAGCAACCCCCGCCCCCACCGACGGCACGGCACAACCCGCCGTCACCGCCACCGCCATTTCCGCCGCGGCAAGCAATATCACCGCCGATACCCAAATTCCCGACAAAACGGCAGAAGCCGCCGGCGATGACCCCGTCGGGATGGCAATCGGCTGGGGATTGATGGCGGCAATGCTGCTGGCACTGGGATACGCCATTTGGCGGCTTGCCGCAGACTGGCAAGACATCACCGACCTGTTGGCACAAAACGCCGCTGCCAATGCCGCCGTCAAACATTGGAGCATCCCGCTGCTGGCAATTTTGGGTATCGGCGTTGCCATCTATTTAAGTTACATCGAAATTACCAGCGCCACCGCGGTTTGCGGTCCCATTGGGCACTGCAATGTGGTGCAAGCCAGTCCGTATGCCAAAATTTTCGGTATTCCGGTAGCCGTGTTGGGATTGATAAACTACGCGGCGCTCATCGCACTGTGGCTCGGTGCACGGGCGAAAAACGCCCCCCTTGCCGCGTGGTCGGCGGTGTTGATGCTGGCGCTCACCGTGTTTGGCGTGCTGTTTTCCATCTACCTGACTTATGTCGAACTGATGCTGATTCACGCCGTGTGCGCGTGGTGTATGACATCTGCCTTGATTACCACCATTTTAATGCTGATAGCACTTGCCGGCACCACCCGGCTGCCATACGACGAAGATTTGCCGGATACCGCACAGTAACCTACTTCGCCAAAAAAACACCTGCCGCGAAATTTCGGCAGGTGTTTTTTGTATCACGCGGCAACCGACTTCTCTTCCGTCGGCGGCGATACCTCTTTTTGCTGAGCGTGCTGCACGCGCACCAGAAATACCGGACACGGCGCGTGTTCCAGAATTTTGGCGGCAACACTGCCGTAAATCCAGCGGCTCAACCCTGAACGTCCGTGTGTGCTCATCACAATCAAGTCCACTTCATCTTGTATTGCCTGGTCAATAATTGCATCGGCAACAATGCCTTCCAGCAATTTGTAATGGGTTGAAATGCCTGCTTGCTGCAACTCGTGTCGGCGCGCTTGGAGGTATGTTTTTGCTTCTTCTTCCTCCATTGACATCAACTGTTGATAGGTGGGTACGCCAAAATCAGCCATCATCACAATGGGTTGCACCACCCGAATCAATTCGATTTCGGCATCGAATTTTTGAGCCAACTCGGCAGCATACGGCAATGCACGCTCGGCAAACTCGGAACCATCCAGTGTAACCATAATTCGCTTAATCATTGGTCACCTCCTGAAAATGATTAACCCTCTTTTTGCCGCGATGAAATTGTAATGTTCTTCACTAATATTGTATCACATTCACGGACTGCATTCAAGCAAGATTTACATCTTTTCAAAACATATTTTTAAAAACGCTTGACTCCCAAAACGTTTTGGATTATACTAATGGCACATCCAAAACGTTTTGGAAACTTCATTC
Organism: uncultured Anaerolineaceae bacterium; assembly: GCA_964411845.1. GTDB lineage: Bacteria > Chloroflexota > Anaerolineae > 4572-78 > 4572-78 > JANTHQ01. The sequence continues at coordinate 1,320 of CAYPNZ010000047.1, read as the reverse complement.
GGGGAACAATGCCAGTAACCATAAAAGATGTCGCAGAGCGTGTGGGACGGTCTATTACAACTGTTTCTCGCGCACTGAACGATTATGACGACGTAAATGAAGAGACCCGCCGCCAGATAAAAAAAATCGCGGCAGAGATGGGTTATCAACCCAGCAGTATCGCGCAGAAACTGCGAAAGCAGCGCACCGATACGCTGGGCTTCATTATGCCAACGTATGGTCCCCGTTTTTCCGACCCCTTTTTCAGCGAATTTCTCGCCGGGGTGGGCAATACCGCCGCCAAAAGCGGCTTCGATTTGCTGGTTGCCACCCGCTCTCCCGGCGAAGATGAATTGCACGCCTACACCCGCAACATTCAAAGCCGCCGCGTAGACGGCTTCATCATCGTGCGAACCCGCCGCAGCGACCCGCGCATTACTTTATTGCAAACGCATAACTACCCGTTTGCCGTTTTCGGGCGGATGGAAACCAACAACAATTTCCCGCTGGTTGACGAAAACAGCGAACTGGGCATGCAGTTGGTGGTTAACCATTTGGTTGAACTGGGACACCGGCGCATCGGGTATATTGCCGCCCCGCAAAATTTAATGTTCGCTTGGCACCGTTGGCAAGGTTTTAAAACAACCCTTGCCGCCCATAACCTGCCGTTGGAACCCGAATTAATCGTTCAGGGCGATTTAACGCAGCGTTCCGGCAGGCGGCTGGCGCATCAACTGCTGTCATTGCCCAACCGTCCCACGGCTATTGTTGCCAGCAACGATTTAATGGCTATCGGCGCACTGACCGCCGCCCAAGAAATGGGGTTCACCGTGGGGCGCGATATTGCCATTACCGGTTTCGACGACATCCCGTGGTCGGAAAACACACACCCGCCGCTAACCACCGTGCGCCAGCCAATCTATCAAATTGGCGCACTGGTTACAGAAATGTTAATCGCCATCATCCACCGAGAATCGCTTGCGGAAGACCAGATTCTCCTCCAACCTTCGTTAATTGTACGCGCATCGAGTGTACCACAATAAAAGGAGGTGATAATCACCGACAGTCATTAAAAATACCGAAACCTTAATTCAATTTTCAGAAAATATTTAACAAGGAGTGAAAAAGCGATGTCAAAAAAATTAATCCTCTTTATTTCCGTTATAGCCATTTTCGGTTTGTTTGCCCTGCCCGTGGCGGCACAGGGTCCTACCTGCGCCGACGAATATACCGTGCAGGCAAATGACTGGCTATCAAAACTTGCCGACCGCTATTTCGGCAGTATTTATGCCTACCCGGCAATTGTAGATGCCACCAATGCCAAAGCCCAGCAAGACGACA
>CAYPNZ010000046.1:0-11027 GCA_964411845.1 uncultured Anaerolineaceae bacterium | reverse complement strand
CACGCATCGCCGAGCATGGTGCGGGGTTTGTTTTTTTTGTTCAAGGTTTCAGGTTCAAGGTTCAAGGTTTCAAGGTTTCAGGGTTGCAAAGTTACAGGGTTGCAGGGTTGCAAGTTGCATGGTTGCAAAATTCACGTTTCACGTTTTACGTTTCAAGTCCAAAGTCCAAAGTTTCAGGGTTGCAGGGTTGCAAGTTGCAGGGTTGCAAAATTCACGCTTCACGTTTTACGCAATACGTTTTACGTTTTACGTTTCACGCTTCACGCTTCACGTGTTGCGGATGCGCGGGTCAATCACGCCATAGAATAAATCCGCCCACAAGTTCGCCAAAGCGAATACCACTGCCGCCAGCACGGTGATGGCAATAACGATGGGATAATCTCGCGCGCTGATAGCCTGAAATGCCAGTTGCCCCATCCCCGGAATGCCGAAAATCGTTTCGGTGATGAGGGTACCTTCCACAATGCCACCCAGCATGAACCCCATAATGGTTATCAGCGGAATGAGTGCGTTTTGCAGCACATGCCGCCACAAAATTGTCCATTCGCGCAGCCCTTTGGCGCGCGCCGTGCGGACATAATCGGCATTCAGCACATCGAGCATGTTGGCACGGGTTTGCCGCGCAAAACCCGCCACAATACCCGATGCCAAAATCGCCACGGGTAAAATGGCGCTGGCGCTGAATACCCCATGCCAGCCGCCCACCGGCACAACTTTTAACTGTTTGGCAAAAATGAAAAGCAGGATGGGACCCGCTACCAGCGATGGAATCGCTCGGAAGAAAACCGAAAAAAAGATGATGCTGCGGTCGAGCCACGTGCCATGAAAATACGCCGCTACCGCTCCGAGCAGCAATCCCAGCGGCAGCCCGACGGCAATTGCCGCCACATTCAGTTCCACGGTGACGGGCAAGCGTCGCGCCAGCAGTTTTGCCACCGGCTGCCCCGGGTATTTCGTTAGCGATTCGCCGAAATTCAGCGAAAGATAGTTTTGCACATACCGTCCGTACTGCACCCAAAAGGGGTCGTTCAACCCCCATTGCTCGCGAATGATTTCAGCCGTGGCGGGGTCAAACCGCTGACCGAGCAGCACCTGTTCGGGGCTGCCGGGTCCATAAAACCCCAGCCAAAAGGTAATGAAAATCATCACCGCCAGCAATACCGGCAGCCACAGCACCCGTCGAACAATATATGCCGCCATGTTTACCCTTCGTTGCTGAGGTAGATATATTGAAACTTCGGCACAATCATCGGCGGGATGGCAAAGCCTTTTACATACGGTTTAACCAGCCACTGCTCAAAATCAAAATACAGCGGAACCCACGGCGCATCGTTGATAATGATTTGTTCCGCCTGCCGGTAAAGTTGCTCGCGTTTTTGCGGGTCTTGTTCCAGCCCGGCTTCGTCCAGCAGCGCATCCACTTTGGGGTTGCTGTACCCCATGTGGTTTTGCTGACTGCCGGTGTGAAAAAGCAGGTCGAGGAAGTTTTGCGGGTCGGGATAATCGGCAATCCAGCCGAGTTGATACATTTGATACGGGTTTTCCGGCTGGGTGATGTCCGACAGGAAGGTGGGCCAGTCTGTTTGCTGGATGGAAATATCCACGCCGAGTTCTTCTTTATAGGTTGCCACCAATGCTTCGGTGATGCGTGCCGGCGAACCGCCCGCGCCGGTGGTGTACAGGGTGATGTCGGGGAATTCGCTCACGTCGCCGTATTTCGATTCGGAAATGAGTTCCAGCGCTTTTTGCGGGTCGTATCCCAGCGGAACCAAATCGGGGTTGGCATAGTTGGGAATGCCGGGGGGCACAATGCCGTTGGCAATGGGCACGGTTTCTTTATAGACCACACTGACAATTTTATCTTTATTCAGCGCCAAGTTAAAAGCCTGACGCACTTTCGGGTCATCGAACGGCGGTTTGTTAACATTAAAACCAATGTAGAAAACACTCAGCCGCGTGCCCGACATCAATTCGGCGTTGAGGGGGTTGGTGGGGTCGGTTACGCGCTCAATATCCGCCAGCCCGACGGGGGTGGCATCCAGTTCGCCGTTTTCATACCGAATCATCGCCGAACCGCCGGAAAGGGAAAAATTGATGCGGTCGAGACGCGGTTTCGGGTCGCGGTAGTAATTTTCGTTTTTGCGCAGCACAATTTTTTCGCCAAATTCCATCGAATCGAGCATGAAAGGACCCGTGCCGTTGGGGTGTTCCGTCCATGTGCGCCCGCCGCGTTCCACATTTTCTTGGTCAAGCACATACGCGGTGGGATAGGTCATCTTCGCCAAAAAATAGGCTTTGGGCGCGTCAATGGTAATTTGCAGGGTTTGGTCGTCAATCACCTGCACGCCGGAAACCTCGTTCGCTTTGCCGCGCAGTTTATCGCGGCAGCCGACAATATCCCCCATGTAGGTATCGGCGGTGGAAGAACCGGTTTTGAAATCGCAGGCACGCTCAAACGACCATTTGAAGTCTTGGGCGCGCACCGGTTTGCCATTGTGAAATTTTACGCCGTCACGCAGGTGGAAGGTGTATACCGTGCCGTCATCCGACACATCCCAACTTTCGGCAATGTCCGGCACCAAATTCAGGTTAATATCATACGCCACCAGCCCGCTGAAAATTTCAACCACATACACTGCCGAGGTGGCATCGCCGCTGAGGTGCGGGTCGAGCGTGGGCGGGTCGCCGCCGGGCAGGGTGAGCACATGTTCGCCGGGGGCGGGCGGCTCGAAGGTTGGGGCGGGAGGAACTTCTGCCGTGGGGGCGTTTTTCGGTGCGGGCGGGTTTTGCGATTGTCCCGCCGCAGGGGTGGCAACTGCCAGCGTGGCGCTAACGCTGTCAACCGTGCGTCCCAAAAGATACGAGCCGCCAAAAATGCCAACCACGCAAGTTGCGCCCAAACACAACACCAACAATACGGCTATCAGTGGAATCCATCGTTTTTTTCCGGACATAATTTTCCTTTCGTGCATACAAAGTGTGACTGAATTGTACGAACAACCCGCCAAAAAGTCAAGCATTTTTCCGGGCGCGCCCAATTGCACAGGGAATCTTGCGTTCTAACCGAATTGCACTAAAATGGAAGCACTCTCTTGGGGATGGTATGGATGGGTCAAAGCACCGAATCCGACAAATACAATATTTTAATGCTTGCGCCAACGATGTTTTTCGCCGATTACGGCTGTCACGTCCGCATTTTGGAAGAAGCGGTGGTGCTGCGAAAGTTGGGGCATCGCGTAACTATTGTAACCTATCCCAACGGCAGAGATATTTGGGGTATTGATGCGCGCCGCAGTTGGGGCGTTCCGTTCAACTACCGCATCGAGGTGGGTTCTTCCCGGCATAAAATTTATTTGGATGCGCTGCTAACCCTGAAAGCGATTTTTGTGGCGTTGAAAGAAAAGCCGGACATCATCCACGGGCATTTGCACGAGGGCGGGTTGATTGGCTGGCTCGTCAGCAAACTTACCGGCGCGCCGCTGGTTTTCGATTTTCAGGGCAGCCTGACCGGCGAAATGCTCGACCACAATTTTCTTTCCAAAGAAAGCCGCTTTTTTAAACCGCTCCGCCGGTTGGAACGCAGAATTGACCATTTGGGCAAAGCCGTGCTCACCAGTTCAAAACACGGGGCACGCCTGTTGACCACCGAATTCGGCGTGCCGGAAGGACGGGTACACCCCACCCCCGATTGTGTCAACCCCGATGCCTTCGACCCGCGACAATTTTCTGCAGCAGATAAAACGGCGGAAAAACAACGCCTGCAACTGCCGCTCGACAAAAAAATTCTGGTTTATGTCGGCTTGCTCACCGAATATCAGGGTGTGGGGTTGATGCTGGAAGCCTTGCAGCAACTTAGCGCGCACCGCAGCGATTTTCATTTGCTGTTGATGGGTTTCCCGTCGGTGGCGCGGTATCAGGCAAAAACGCAAGCGTTGGGCATTGCCGACCGGGTTACTTTTACCGGCAAAGTGGCATACGAGCGGCTGGCACGCTATTTGGCGGTGGGCGATATTGCCATCGCGCCGAAATTGTCGAACACCGAAGGGAACGGCAAAATTTTAAACTATGCCAGCATGGCACTGCCCACGGTGGCATTCAAAACGCCGGTCAGCCAAGAATATCTGGGCAATTACGGCATTTATGCCCGCGAGCGGACGGCAGATGCACTGGCAGACGCCATCGAAACCGCACTGAATCTGTCTGATGCCGAGCGCAGTCGTCGCGGCAACGCCCTGCGTCACCGAATTTTATCGCATTTTACATGGGAACAGGTCGGCGAGCAGATTGAATCGATTTACAACGCGGTGCTCAACGGGCATCCGCAACCGGCAATCGCCGCCAAAAGCGCATCCGTACCGCGATAGCGAATTTGGCGCATCAAAAAAACTTAACAGCCTCCGTTTATCCGCATTTGAATTTGGTGATTGATTTATTTTCAAAAGTCCAGTATAATGGGGGCTGAAAAGCATTTTGTATCGAAGGAGGAGCCGTAACGGTTTCAAGCAAATGGGAGAGGTTAAAAATTTACCTGAAAACAGTAGTAACGCAACGCCCGAAGATGAGATGACCATGGAGCAACTGCTGGAAACATCCAGCATGGAGCTTCAAAAGTTAGAACAGGGCACCACCATTAAGGGCACGGTTGTCAGCAAAAGCCCCAACGAACTTTTGGTAAACGTCCGCTCGAAATATGAGGGGATTGTCCGCGCCAAAGATTTAGACCGCGTAGACCCGGAATATCTGGCACAAATTCAAGTCGGTGATGAAATTCCCGTGTATGTGGTTCGCCTGCTGGATGACGAGGGTTATGTCATTCTGTCGTTGAGCAAAGCCGTTGTTGAAAAAGATTGGATTAAAGCCAAAGAGTTGTTTGAATCCGGCGAGGTGTTGGAACGAGAAGTTATCAGCACCAACAAAGGCGGGGTAATTGTTGCCTTTGGGTCGGTGCGCGGGTTTGTGCCCGGTTCGCAGTTGACCAATGCCCACAGCGGCACCGGCGACAAAAACAACCGCTGGGCAAATCTGGTCGGCGAAAAACTGCAACTGAAAATCATCGAAGTTGACCAGCGCCGTAACCGGCTCATCCTGTCTGAACGCGCCGCAATGGACATTGTGCGCCGCCAGCAAAAAGCAGAACTGCTGGACAACCTGAAAGTGGGCGAAGTGATTAAAGATGCCCGCGTGACCGGACTTGCCGAATTCGGCGCATTCATTGACTTGGGCAGCGCCGAAGGGCTGGTACACTTGTCTGAACTTTCGTGGTCGCAAGTGAGCCATCCCCGTGAAGTGCTGAAAGTGGGCGATACCGTTGATGTGTATGTGTTGAACATTGACCATGCCCGGCAGCGCATCGGCTTGAGCCTGAAACGCCTGCAACCCGAACCGTGGAGCCAAGCGCTGGATAAATATCAACCCGGCGAAATTGTCCACGCCACCATTACCAAAGTTACCAATTTCGGCGCATTTGCCCGCATTGATAATATGCTGGAAGGTTTGATTCACATTTCCGAACTGGCTGACTATCAAGTGGGGCATCCCCATGAAGTGGTTCACGAAGGGGATGAAGTGGATGTGCGCATCATCAGCATTGAACCCAGCCGGCGGCGAATGGGCTTGAGCCTGAAACAGGCACAAGAAGCCACACTCGACGACGAAACGGAAGCGGCGGCGGAAACAGAAGAAGTTATCGCCACCGATGACCCGGTCGCCGATGATACCGCCGCAGTAGAGGAAGAATCGGAATTGCAAGAGGCGTAAGCCAACCGATTACCATAGCAACTCTCAAAGGGCGAGACAACCTCTCGCCCTTTTTGCTTTCGGGCAAAACGCTTTTCGGATTTTTGCAAAGATTTGGTATAATAAATTACAGTAATATTGCATACCACGGTGTATGATGGTTTTATCAGCCGTTTTTAATCTGCGGCTAATTCTTCTCCATCATAATACCATTGCCCCCATCCATGATTGGGGGAACACCGTAACATTTAAAAAAGGAAGTTGCTATTATGGCAGACAAATTCGACCGCTTTACCAAACGAGCGCGGCGCGTTTTAACCCTCGCCCAAGAAGAGGCACAACGGTTAAACCATAATTATATCGGCACCGAGCACCTGTTGCTGGGGCTTGTTCGAGAAGAAAACGGCGTTGCCGTTCGTGTTTTGAAAGAATTAAATATCGACCTGAAACAAATCCGTGAGCGGGTGGAACGCACCGTCGGGCGCGGGCAGCGCGCTATGTACGGCAAATTAAGCCTAACCCCGCGCACCAAACGGGTCATCGAACTGGCGGTAGACGAAGCCCGCCGGCTGGGACATCATTATATCGGCACCGAACACCTGTTGCTCGGACTCATCCGCGAAGGGGAAGGCGTTGCCGTGGATGTGCTGCGCAGTTTGGGCGTCAGTTTGGATAAAGTGCGCGCTCAAACCGCCCGCGTGATGATGGAAAACGCCACCCGCGCCGGCGGACCGGAAAGCGAATCCGCCAAAAAGAAAGAAACACCGCTGGTTGACCAACTCGGCACCGATTTGACCGCCAAAGCCGCCCAAGGCAAACTCGACCCGGTAGTGGGGCGCAAAACCGAAATTGAGCGCGTCATTCAAATTCTTTCGCGGCGAAACAAAAACAACCCCGCCCTCATCGGCGAACCGGGGGTAGGCAAAACCGCCATCGTCGAAGGGCTGGCACAGCGCATCGTGCGCGGCGAAGCCCCCGACACCCTGCTGGGCAAGCGAGTGGTCATGCTCGATGTCGGCTCGCTGGTGGCGGGCACCATGTACCGCGGACAATTTGAAGAACGGTTGAAACGAGTCATTGACGAAATCAAATCGTCGGGCGCCATTTTGTTTATTGACGAATTGCACATGCTGGTGGGCGCCGGCTCTGCCGGCAGTTCGGTGGATGCGGCAAACATTTTGAAACCCGCCCTGTCACGCGGCGAGATGCAGTGCATCGGCGCCACCACCCTCGATGAATATCGCAAACACATCGAAGGCGATGCCGCACTGGAACGGCGCTTCCAACCCGTCACCGTGGAAGAACCTTCCATCGAAGAAACCATCCAAATCTTAAAAGGCATCCGCAGCCGCTACGAAGCGCATCACAATTTGGAAATAACCGATGAAGCGCTGGAAGCCGCCGCGCATCTCGCCGCGCGGTATGTAACCGAACGGTTTATGCCCGACAAAGCCATTGACCTGATTGACGAAGCCGCCGCCCGCGTGCGACTGTACAAAGTGCCCTTTTCCAGCAGCGATGCCGCCACCGTTTCGGAAATGCGGGAACTGCGCATTGCCGCCGAAGAAGCCGTCTCTGCCGGACAACTTGAACAAGCCGCCGCCCTGCGCGACCGCGAAGCCGAATTGCGCGCCGCGCTGAACCCGGAAGATACCGCTTGGTCGCCCACCACCACCCCCAAAGTTACCCCCGATGATATTGCCGATGTGGTGGCAATGATTACCGGCATTCCCGTGCAACGCATCGCCACCGAAGAATCGGAACGGCTGCTGAAAATGGAAGAAGCCCTGCACGACCGGGTTGTCGGGCAAGACGAAGCCATCACCGCCATTGCCAAAGCCGTGCGCCGCGCCCGCGCCGGGTTGAAAAACCCGCGCCGCCCCATCGGCACCTTTATGTTCCTGGGACCCACCGGCGTCGGCAAAACATTGCTGGCAAAAACCCTCGCCGAATTTCTGTTCGGCAGCGAAGATGCGCTCATCAAACTGGACATGAGCGAATTTATGGAACGCCATAACGTGGCGCGGCTGGTCGGTTCGCCGCCGGGATATGTGGGCTATGAAGAAGGCGGGCAATTAACCGAAGCCGTCCGCCGCCGCCCGTACTCGGTCATCCTGTTTGATGAAATTGAAAAAGCGCACCCCGAAGCCTTTAATATGTTGCTGCAAATTATGGAAGACGGGCAACTGGCAGATGCCAAAGGCAAACGAATTGATTTCCGCAATACCATCATCGTGATGACCTCTAACGTCGGCGCGGATATGATAAAACGCGCCAACATCGGCTTCCATTTCCATCAGGATGAAGAAAAATCGGAAGAAGAGGCATACAAAGAAATGCGCGCCAAAGTTATGAAAGAAATGGAGCGCCTGTTCCGCCCCGAATTTCGCAACCGGTTGGACGGGGTGATGATTTTCAAAGCCTTAACCAAAGAACAAATTAAAAACATTATGGAATATGAACTGCGCGAAGTCCGCGCCCGGTTGGAAGATTTGCACATTTCGCTGGCACTGACCGAAGCCGCCAAAGAATTTTTGGCGGAAGAAGGCTACAACCCCGATTTCGGCGCGCGCCCGTTGCGCCGCGTGTTGCAATCTTATGTGGAAGACCGGCTCTCGGAAGGCATCCTGTCCGGCGAATTTTTGCCGCACGATGCGCTGGAAGTTGATTATCAGGACGAAAAAATCATCATCAACGTGCTCAAACGGCAAGAACCGGCGGAAGAAACGCCGGCAGCCGAAGCCGTCATGTAAAACCAACCCAAAAGCGGGCGGGTGAGACAGTGAGCCTGTGAGAAAGCCAACCGGCAGCGCAGTTTCACCAACTCACCCGCCCGCTATTTTTACCCCTATCTCGCTATGGCAAAACCCAAAACAATCTTCGTTTGTCAACAATGCGGCGCAACCTTCCCCAAATGGCTGGGACGCTGCACCGAATGCGGCGAGTGGAATTCGCTCATCGAAACCATTGCCCAACCGAGCAAACCGAGCGGCACGGCACATCGCGCCACCAGCCACATGGTCACCCGCACCGCACCGCAATCGCTGGCATCCGTGCCGATGGAACGCATTGACCGCATCCGCCTGCCGATGGAAGAATTTAACCGCGTGCTCGGCGGCGGCATCGTGCCCGGCTCGCTCACGCTCATCGGCGGCGACCCCGGCGTGGGCAAAAGTACGCTATTGCTGCAAATTTCGGCGGCGCTGGCGCAGCAATCGGGTCCCATCCTGTATGTTTCCGGCGAAGAAAGCATCTACCAAATAAAAATGCGTGCCGAACGGCTCGGCGTGCAGGCTGAAAATCTGTTCATTCTGAATGAAATCAACGTGAACACCATTTTGGCGCACATCAAAGATTTTTCACCGACGATGGTCATCATCGACTCCATCCAAACCGTGTACCGCGACGAACTGACCTCCATGCCCGGTTCGGTAACCCAAGTGCGCGAATCTGCCATGCAATTTCAAGCGGTGGCAAAAGGGCAGAATATTCCCGTTTTTTTGATTGGGCATGTCACCAAAGATGGCAGCATCGCCGGACCGCGCGTGCTGGAACATATTGTGGATGTGGTACTGTATTTGGAAGGGGAACGGTTTCACTCATACCGGTTGCTGCGCGGGGTGAAAAACCGTTTCGGCGCAACCAACGAAATCGGTATTTTTGAAATGCAAGATTTGGGGATGATAGAAGTGCCCAACCCCAGCGAGATTTTTCTGACCGAGCGGCTGCCCAACGCCGCCGGCTCTGCCATTACCGTGACGGTAGAAGGGACACGCCCCCTGCTGGTAGAAATTCAGGCGCTGGCAAGCACCACCGCCTTCGGCAACCCGCGCCGCACCCCCAACGGGGTGGATATGAACCGCCTGCTGCTGATTTTGGCAGTGCTCACCAAACGCGCCGGCATTCGGCTGGGCGACCAAGATGTGTTTGTGAATGTGGTCGGCGGTTTGCGGGTAAACGAACCCGCCGCCGATTTGCCCATTGCCGCCGCCATCGCATCCAGCGTAAAAAACCGCCCCATCGCCGCAGATGTGGTACTCATCGGCGAAGTCGGGCTGTCCGGCGAACTTCGCGCGGTGGGACATTTGGAAAATCGGCTGAAAGAAGCCGCCAAACTCGGTTTTAAACGGGCGATACTGCCCAAAACATCCACCACCCAAAAATTAAATATCACCGGCATCAAACCGGTGTACGCCCGCTCGGTGCGCGAGGCAATTGATGCCGCGTTGATTTAAGTTCCAATTTCAACCCCTTTGATGCGCCCCTCAGGCTACTCAGGGTGAATTTTCCTGCAAAAATGCGCCGGTCCAAGACCTGTCATCTCGGGTGTGATTCAATTTTGGGGCAGGTTTGGGAAAATTTCGCCATCGGCTCGCGAACACATCGGTTTTGAGCCTCGAATTAAAATTCAAGGCTTAAAACTTAAGCCGACTTAAGTCGGCTTGGGCTTTTAGCCCGGAAATTAATTTCCGGGCGTATCTTCCGGGCTAAAATTTACCCAAAAATTGAATCACACCCCATGGCGTTTTACATCTTTACGACGGCGGCGCAACGTGGTATACTGTAAACATCACCGGTTCAACCAATGGAGATACGTTATGGATCAGGCTGTATCAAACGCCATTCATTTATTGCAACAAGAAAATAACCGCCTGCGGGATGAGGTAGATTCGCTGCGGGAAGAACTTTCGGCACTGCAAGCATATTTAAGGGGCATTTCTGCCCTGCACGAAGCCACAAACACCATTGCCACCCAAGATAACCTGTACCAACTGCTCGACGAAATTTTATACCAAGCGCTGCACATCATCAACACCGACCATGGCTCGCTGTTGCTGGTGGATGACGAAACCCGCGAATTGGTGTTCGTGCTGGTACAGGGCGAGTTTCGGGAATCGCTGCAAGGGTATCGTATGGATTGGCACCGGGGTATTGCCGGTTGGGTGGTGGAACACGGTAAACCGTTGGTGGTAAACCAAGCCCGGCACGACCCCCGTTTTTCGCCGGAAGTTGATGAGCGATTCGGAATGCGCACACACGATATTTTGGCAGTGCCGCTAAAACACGGCGAGCGGGTGATGGGCGTGATTGAACTGGTGAATAAACGAAGCGAGCAGCAATTTTCCGAATCGGATGCGAAGATTTTGGCACTGTTCGGCAGCATTGCCGCCATGTCGCTGGCACATTTGGAAGAAAAACTGGATTTGCTGGAAAAACAATAGACCTCTTGCATAAGTCTGTCATACCGGAATTTCCCGCAGGGAAATATCCGGTATCCGGAGAAACAGATA
>CAYPNZ010000045.1:9014-11248 GCA_964411845.1 uncultured Anaerolineaceae bacterium | reverse complement strand
GTTTCCGCCACGCCACCGCCGCCATCCCGTCCGACAAATCAATGCCGCATACCATACCCGCTTTTCCCGCCGATTGCGCCAACGACAGCAGACACTCCCCCGTACCGAAACCGATTTCCAGCACCGTTTCGCCGGGCTGTACCGCCAACAATTGCAAGCCGGCGCGTTTGTACCGCCTTTCCGCCGCTGAAAACAAATCGTACCAACGGCTCATTCGGGTATAGATTGCTCGCGCCGTTTCTTTCGAACGCGGAACCGGACTGATATCCGCCATCGGAGGCCTCCCGAAGCTTCGTTACAGCGAAACTTCTATCCCCAAACCGAATCGCTCGGCGGCAGACAGCACTTCGGCGGCGGCAATGGCATCTTGCACCGCCACCCCCACCGATTTGAAAAAGGTGATTTCGCGGTCATTCAGCCGACCGGGTTGCGTGCCATTGACAATTTCGCCCAATTCGGCGGCAATTTTTGCACCGGGAATGATGATGTCGCCCGCTTCGGCGAGCGCGGCTTCCCGCGAATCAACCACCACCCGCGCCCGATTGACCGTCACGGCATCCACTTCTTGCATTTGCGGGGTGTACGACCCCACACCGGTGATATGTGTGCCGGGGCGCAAATCGTTACCATCAAAAACAGGGGTGTTTGAGGTGGTGGCGGTGATGATAATATCGGCATTTTGCACGGCTTCTGCCGCCGAAGCGGGTAATGTAACCCGCGGCGCGTTTTCCCAACCGGAAATTTCGGCTGCCAATTGCTGCGCCGATTGCCGGGTGCGGCTCATCACAAAAACGTGCCGAATGTTGCGCACGGCGAGCACCGCCTGCAATTGCGCCCGCGCTTGCACGCCCGCCCCAAATAGCGCCACAGTGTGCGCATCTTTTCTCGCCAGCAAATCCGCCGCCAACCCGCCGCCCGCACCGGTACGGATAGCGGTCAGGCTGGAACCGTCCATCAACGCACGGGGAAAACCGGTTTCCGGGTCGAGTACCAGCACGGTTGCCGAAACAACCGGCAAACCGCGCGCGGGATTTTCCCCGTACACCGACACGATTTTTACGCCGAGTGCGGCGCTTTGGGGCAGATAGGCAGGCATCAGCAGGGTTACCCCTTTTTCCGTGGAAACACGGCTGCGCAGCGGAACCACCGCATCGCCCGCCGAAAGTTGCCCGAAAACGCGGCGCATCGCGGCAATGGCAGCGGGCATCGGCAGCGCCGCCCGCACATCATCCGCCGAGAGGATTCGCAGTTTCATCATCCATACTCCGTTCCAAAATTTTTCCAAGCCCGCCATCGGGCATCTGTGCCGCCAGCATCATCACCGGTTTTTCTGTGCCGGGGATGACCAAATCGGGCGCGATTTCCGCCAGCGGGATGAGCACAAACGCCCGCTCGGTCATACGGGGATGGGGAATGGTGAGCAACGGCGCGTTGATGCGTTCATCGCCGTACAGCAAAATATCCACATCCACCACCCGCGGACCGAAGCGAACGGTTTTTTTGCGTCCCATTTCACGTTCAATGGATTTTGCCAGCCGCAGCAGTTCCATCGGCTGCAAATCGGTTTCGCCGTGCAAAACCATATTCAAAAACGGCGGCTGGTCGGCAACGTATGCCGGTTCGGTTTCGTAAACGGATGAAAGCCGCCGAATGGTTATTTTTTGGCGAAGAAAATCAATGGCGGTATAAAGGTTGGTTTTTCTATCGCCCAAATTGCTGCCCAGCGCCAGAAATACCGTGGTCATCGTTAAAAATCCTCGGCGTATGTTGCGCCCTGCCCCGGCGATTCGCACACTTCTACCGCGATATGAGACAGGTTATCCGCGCCGATGGCGTTCAGTGCGGATTTCATTTCGCCGCAAATGTAGCGCGCCAGCATTTCGCTGGTAACGTTGGGGATGGGCAGCAGCACCACATCTTCGGCGGGGAACTGGTAGAATCGCCCGTCGTAATCGGCGGTGACGGCATCGCCGCGCCGTTCCACCCGAATTTTTGCGCTTTCGGCGGGCAGCAATACTTTGTGGTCAATCGTATCGCAAATTTGTTTGAGCATTTTTTTGGTTTTCACAAAATCGAGCACATAATCATTCTCATCCAATGTGCCGTCAAGCCGCAAACTGGTGGTAAAATTGTGCCCGTGCAACGCTTCGCAGCGCGTGCCTTCATAGGTGATAAAATGGGCAGAGGAAAAATTGATGTACCCTTTCTGCACGCGAATTGAGAATTTTCCCATA
>CAYPNZ010000045.1:0-8914 GCA_964411845.1 uncultured Anaerolineaceae bacterium | reverse complement strand
TTACTCCTTGATAATTTGATGCGCCCGCAACATTGACACTAACCGCGCCACAATATCTTCCGCCGATTGCAAATCGGTTTCCACCACCATTTCCGGGTGGACGGGGGCTTCATACGGCGCGGAAATACCGGTAAAGTTTTTAATTTCGCCGCGCAGGGCTTTGGCATACAGCCCTTTGGGGTCGCGGCGTTTAACCACCTCAATATCACATTGCACGGCAATTTCAAAAAAACGTCCTTCGGGCAGCAGTGAGCGGGCAAAATCGCGGTCAGCCTGAAATGGCGAAATGAAACTGCACAGCACCACATTGCCGTGCTCAAACCCGATGCGCGCCACTTCCGCCACCCGCCGGATATTTTCGCGGCGGTCGGCATCGCTGAAACCCAAATCGCCGTTCAGCCCGTGGCGCAAGTTGTCGCCATCCAAAAACATGGTATGCACGCCGAGTGCGTACAGTCGTTTTTCCAACTGTTTGGCAACCGTAGATTTTCCCGAGCCGGACAGCCCGGTAAACCACAACACGGCGGCTTTGTGCCCGTTCAGACGTTCGCGCATTTCCCGCGAAACTTCCGTGACCTGCCAGGTGATGTTCAGCGATTTTTGGCGGGCGGCGGCGGTATCGGCGAGTTCTTCCGTATCCAACACATCGTTCAGTCGGCGCGATTTGCCGCGAATCATCCCCGCGGCGACGGTTACGTTGGTGAACGGGTCAATCAAAATGAAGCCGCCGGTGGCGCGATTCAACTGGTAGCGGTCGAAAAAGAGCGGCTCGGCGGTGGTAATTTGCACGCGCCCGATTTCGTTCAGCGCCAGCGTGTCGGCGGGGTCGCGGTGCATTGTGTCCACATCAATTTTGTAATTCAATTCCGAAATGAAGGCTTTGACGGTGTGGGTGGTGTGTTGCAGCCAATACGAGCCGTCACGATTGAGCGGCGTATCGTTCATCCAGCACAGGGTGGCATCGAGTTGGTTGCCGACCTGCGGCAGGTTTCGGGCGCGGACAATCATATCGCCGCGGCTGACATCAATTTCATCGGTCAGCGTCAGCACCACCGAATCGCCGGCGACGGCTTCGGACAGATTGTCATCATCATAGGTGACGATGCTTTTTATCCGCGTGGTCAACCCGCCGGGCAGAACAACCACCTCTTCTCCCGGTGAAATGCGCCCGGAAGCAATTTGCCCGGCAAATCCGCGAAAGTTTTGGTGCGGTCGAATGACATACTGCACCGGAAAACGAAAATCAACCAAATTGCGGCTGGCGCCAACGTTGACCGTTTCCAGATGGTGCAACAGGGTTGTGCCATCGTACCACGGCATATTTTCGCTGGGTTTGACGACATTATCGCCTTTTAGGGCGGAAATCGGAATGAAAACGATGTCTTGCACGGAAAGCCGAGCGGCAAACTCACGATAATCCGCCACAATTTGACGGTACACGGTCTCATCGTAATCCACCAGATCCATTTTATTGATGGCAACCACAATGTGCGGAATTTGCAGCAGGGTGGCTAAAAATCCGTGCCGCTTGCTTTGGGTGAGCACGCCGTTGCGCGCGTCAATCAGCACAATGGCAAGTTCGGCGGTGGAAGCGCCGGTAACCATGTTGCGGGTATACTGGATGTGTCCGGGTGTATCGGCGATGATGAATTTGCGTTTGGGGGTGGCAAAATAGCGATACGCCACATCAATGGTGATTTTCTGTTCGCGTTCGGCGCGCAATCCGTCGGTGAGCAGGGCGAGGTCAACATATTCGTCGCCGCGCTTTTTGCTGGCGGCTTCTACCGCCGCCATCTGGTCTTCAAAGATGGTTTTGGTATCGTACAGCAGCCTGCCGATAAGCGTGCTTTTGCCGTCATCAACACTGCCGGCGGTTGTAAAACGAAGTAAATCGGTTTGGGTCATAGTTTTTGGTTCTCGGTTTTTGGTTGTCGGTTGTCAGTTTTCGGTTTTCAGTGGTCAGTGGTCGGTGATCGGTTTTCAGTGGTCAGTTGTCAGCCGACCGTTAACGGCTGACTGCTTCCCTAAAAATACCCTTGTCGTTTGCGGTCTTCCATTGCCGCTTCGGAACGTTTATCGTCGGCGCGAGCGCCCCGCTCGGTAACGCGGGCAGAGGCAACTTCCAGCACAATTTCGCCGATGGTGGCGGCAGGTGATTCCACCGCGCCGGTGCAGGTCATATCGCCGATGGTGCGGAACCGAACCACCCGTTCTTCCACCGTTTCGCCGGGCTGGGGCTGCACCACTTCCGACACCGCCAGCAACACGCCGTCGCGGTTGACCACCTTTCGCCGGTGCGAAAAATAGAGCGGCGGCAGTTCAATACCCTGTTCCTGAATGTACTGCCAAATATCCAGTTCCGTCCAATTGCTGATGGGAAAAACGCGAAAGTGTTCGCCGGGAGCTTTGCGCCCGTTATATAAATTCCACAGTTCCGGTCGTTGGTTTTTGGGGTCCCACTGCCCGAAAACATCGCGGTGAGAGAAAAATCGCTCTTTGGCGCGGGCTTTCTCTTCATCACGGCGCGCCCCGCCGATGGCGGCATCGGTTTTCAATTCTTTCAACGCATCGAGCAGCGTTACCGTTTGCAGCGCGTTGCGGCTGGCATCGGGTCCCGTTTCTTCTTTCACTTTGCCGGCATCAATCGTATCCTGCACATATCGCACAATCAATTCCACGCCGAGTTCCGCCACCAGCCGGTCTCGGAATGCCAGCGTTTCGGGAAAATTGTGTCCGGTATCAATGTGCAGCAGCGGAAACGGAATTTTGGCGGGGTAAAATGCTTTTCGCGCCAAATGTACCATCACTATGGAGTCTTTCCCGCCGGAAAACATCAATACGGGGCGCTCGAATTGGGCGGCGACTTCACGCATCACAAAAATGGCTTCCGATTCGAGTTGCTGCAAGTGAGAACGAAGATACGATGTGTTGGACATAAAACCTCTCGGTGGCAAAATAAGACGCAACACGAAAGCGTTATGCGTGTTGCGTATTGTATGAAAATTATAGCACAACTGCGCCAATGGCTCAATTCCGCTTCGCTGATAACACGGCTGTTGCAAAGTAAATTTTAAGACTGCCGGTTGGCTGTAATTGTTTCCGTAGGGGCGGCTCGCGAGCCGCCCCTACAACTTTCGATGTGATTCCGGTGAAAAATTTACGGTTTTTGCGGTGGTGTAGGGGCACGCGGCGGCGTGCCCCTACAGTTTTGCGTCAGAATATCATTTGTCAAGTGACTTTGCAACAGCCCTGTCGCAGATAATCCTATCGCACAGATGTGGGAATGGCGTGAGTGCATTCTATGAAATCGGTTAGAAATTGACGGCTGCTATTCAATCAATGCCTTTGCCTGCCGCACCACATTTTCCACCGTGAAGCCGAATTGCTCGAAGAGCACTTTGTACGGGGCAGACGCGCCGAATCTATCCAAGCCGATGACACGCCCGCGGTCGCCGACCCAACGCTCCCAACCGAGCGTAACCCCCGCTTCGATGGCAACGCGCGCGGTAACGGTCGGCGGCAGCACCCGGTCGCGGTACGATTGCGGCTGGGCGGCAAACAATTCCCAACTGGGCATACTGACCACCCGCGCCCCGATGCCGTCCGCCGCCAGCGCCTCTGCCGCATCCATCGCCAGCGCCACTTCCGAGCCGGTGGCAATCAAAATAACATCCGGCGTTCCGCCCGGCGCATCGCGCAGAATGTACGCGCCTTTTTCCACCGCCATCGGGGCGGGGTCGAACACGGGCAGTTTTTGCCGGGTGAGCGCCAACGCCACGGGACCGGTTTTGTGCGCCAGTGCCACCCGCCATGCCTGCGCCGTTTCGTTGGCATCGGCGGGACGGATGACGGTGAAATTCGGCATGGCGCGCAGTGCCATCAACTGTTCCACCGGTTGGTGGGTGGGACCGTCTTCGCCCAAACCGATACTGTCGTGCGTGAACACGAAAATAACGGGAATGTGTGACAGGGCGGCAAGCCGCAGCGCCGGGCGGCTGTAATCGCTGAACACCAAAAATGTGCCGCCATAGGGTATAACGCCGCCGTGCAGCGCCATGCCGTTCAAAATGGCGCTCATACCAAGTTCGCGCACGCCGAAATGAAAATTGCGCCCGGCGTAATTTTCGGGGCTGAAATCGGGATACGCTTTCAGGTAGGTGTTGTTGCTGGGCGCCAAATCCGCCGAGCCGCCAATGAGATTCGGGATTTGCGGCGCAAGCGCGTTGAGGGTTTTGCCGGAAGCGCTGCGCGTTGCCAGCGGCGCATCGGCGGGGGTAAAGGTTGGCAGTGCATCCGCCCAGCCGGCGGGCAATTCGCCGGCGATGGCGCGTTTCAGCGCGGCGGCTTCGGCGGGGAAAGCGGCTTCATACGCGGCAAATCGTTCCCGCCACGCCGATTCGCGTGCCGCACCCTGTGCCACCGCTTGCCGGAAAAAGTCGCGGGCGACATCGGGCACGGTAAACGGTTCATCCCACTGCCAACCCAGCGCTTTTTTCGTCAGGGCGATTTCTTCCGCCCCGAGCGGCGAACCGTGCACGCCCGCCGTATCTTGTTTGTTCGGGCTGCCATATCCGATATGGGTGCGGCAGGCGATGATGCTGGGTTGGTCGGTAACGGCTTGCGCGGCTTTGATGGCGGCGGCAATTTCGGCGCGGTTATGACCGTCTACCGCCTGCACGTGCCAGCCATACGCCCGAAATCGCGCCATTCGGTCTTCGGTAAATGCCAAATCGGTGCTGCCATCAATGGAAATATGGTTATCATCATACAGATAGATAATTTTGCCCAACTGCAAATGTCCCGCCAACGATGCCGCCTCGTGCGAAATACCTTCCATCAAATCGCCGTCGCTGACGATGCCGTAAACATAATGGTCAACCACATCGAACCCCTCGCGGTTGAATGTTGCCGCCAAAAATGCCTCGGCGATGGCAAACCCCACCCCGTTGGCGAACCCCTGTCCCAGCGGACCGGTGGTTGTCTCCACACCGGGTGTCAGTCCCACTTCCGGGTGTCCGGGGGTGATGCTGCCCCACTGCCGAAAATGTTTCAGGTCGTCCAGCGACACATCATAACCGGTTAAATGCAGCAGGCTGTACAGCAGCATCGAACCGTGTCCGGCAGACAGCACAAACCGGTCGCGGTTGAACCAATGCAGGTTGCGCGGATTGTGCCGCAAAAACTGTGTCCATATCACAAAGGCGCCGTCCGCCATCCCCATCGGCATGCCGGGATGCCCGGAATTGGCTTTTTGCACGCCGTCAATTGCCAGCATGCGGATAGTGTTCACACAAAGTTGTTCCAATGTTTGGTCTGTCATAATTTCTCCGGTTTCGGGTTTTCGGTTTTCAGTTTTCGGTTTTGGGTTGCAGGGTTGCAAGGTTGCAAGGTTGCAGAGTTTACGCAATACGT
Organism: uncultured Anaerolineaceae bacterium; assembly: GCA_964411845.1. Lineage (GTDB taxonomy): Bacteria > Chloroflexota > Anaerolineae > 4572-78 > 4572-78 > JANTHQ01. The sequence goes on along the minus strand of CAYPNZ010000045.1, from coordinate 3,502 downwards.
TTTACGTTTTACGTCTAAAGTTTCAGGTTCAAAGTTCAAAGTTGCAGGGTTGCAGGGTTGCAAGGTTGCAAAGTTTACGCAATACGTTTTACGTTTTACGCCTCAAGTTTCAAGTCCAAAGTTCAAAGTTCAAAGTTCAAGGTTCATGGTTGCAGGGTTGCAAAGTTTACGCAATACGTTTTACGTTTTACGCCTCATTCTTCATTCTTCATTGAACGTGCCGCACCCAGGCAGCAATTTGGGCGATGTCGTCGGGTGTGGTGCGGCAGCAGCCGCCGAGCACCGTTGCGCCGGCGCGATGCCACGCCACCGACAAATCGCCGTAATTGGCATGCGCGCCCGCACCGTGCCACGATTTGTCGGCGGTGGAAAAGGTTTCGCCGGAATTGGGATAAACCACAATCGGTTTTTGGGTGTGCGCCCGTGCCGCGGCAATCAATGCCGGTAAAAATTCGGGCGGGGTACAGTTGATGCCCACCGCCGCAATCTGCGGAAACGGGTCGAGCCATGCCACACATTCGGCAAACGGTTCGCCGTGGCTGATGCGCGCGCCGTCTTTGGCGCTGAAACTGAGCCACGCCCATGTGTCGGGGAATTCCGCCAGCAGATGCGCCAGCGCTTGCGCCTCTAACAGGCAGGGGATGGTTTCAAAAGCGATGACATCTGCCGCCGTGTCTGCCAGCACCGCCAACCGCGGACGGTGAAAAGCGATGAGTTCCGCTTCCGTCAGTCCGTAATCGCCGCGATATTCCGAGCCGTCCGCCAAAAATGCGCCATAACTGCCCACCGAGGCGGCGACAATCGGTTTGGGGCGGTTCACACGATTTGCCGGATTTGCCCAAAATTCATCGCGGGCTTCTACCGCCAGCCGCACCGCCAACCGCATCAACTCGGCGGCTTCCGCGCGCGACAGTCCGCGCCGGGCAAAACCTTCAAACGTTGCCTGATAACTGGCGGTGGTGGCGCAATCGGCGCCGGCGGCAAAATAATCCAAATGCACTTGTTTGATGAGTTCGGGTTGTTCCAGCAAAATTTTTGCCGACCACAGGGGGTCGTTCAAATCTGCGCCCCGCCGCTCCAATTCCGTCGCCAGCGCACCATCTAAAATTAACACCCCTTGCTTTTTTAAAATCGCTTCGATTGGATTTGGATTCATTTCAACTCTTGCGTTAAAATTAGGTATTGATTTCCGGCTATCGGTTTTTCAAACCGACCGCCGCCGACTGCCGAACGCTGACTGCTGACTGCTGACTGCTGACTGCTGACTGCTATTATACACAAATTATGTCCGAAAAAAAGTTAGGTCACTCACAAAGAAAATCATGGCTGGCGCGGGGAATATTATCGCTGTTGGCAACCCTGTCGGGGTATGTTTTTTGGCAAGGGTTTCGATACAGCCGCAAATTGCTGCGCCAACCGAAATTCCATCCGCGCAACGATGCCTGGCGCACGCTGGATGACACGACCCGCGAAGATTGGGCAGTCCGCATCGCCACCGAAAACTTGCGGGCAGGCATCGAGCGGCGGCGGCTGCCCGACGGGCAAGAAAAGTTGGTACTGTGTGCGGGGGTGCGCAACTTCCGCGAACCGTGGGCGCGCGATTTCGGCTTTGCCGCTTTCGGGCTGGTAGAATTGCACGAATATCGGGTGGTGCGCGAAGGGTTGGAAGTTTTTCTGCTGAACCAGCGACCATCGGGACAATTTCCGGTGAAAATTCACGCCACCAATTTTTTCGACCGGTATCTGCATTCGCTGCTCAAGCGACAGCAACCCACCGATGCCCCCATCCGCCCGAAATATATCACCGCTCACAATACCATTTCGCTGGATGGTAACGCCCTGCTCATCATCGCTCTGTTGAATTATGTCCGGCGCAGCGGCGATGCCGATTTTGCCCGTACCCACTGGCGCGCGCTGAAACGCGCTGCGCAATGGATGGAAGGATACGCCCCCAACCCCGACGGGCTGCTGGTGCAATCGCCATTTGCCGATTGGGCGGACAGTGTCGCCCGCGCGGGAAAAATTTTGTACACGAATGTACTCTACTGGAAAGCGCTGCACGATTTGGCGCACGCCGCGCCGCAATTCGGCACAGCCGCCGATGCAGATTATTTTTCCGCCCGCGCCGACAAAATCAAAACGTCCATCAACGCCCATTTTTGGCGCGCCGATTTGGGTTATTTTGTTACCAGCCGTATGTTCAACAATTTAAGCAGCAGCGGCAACTTGCTGGCGGTGGCGTGGGGTATGGCGTCGCCGGCACAGGCGCATGCCATTCTGGACAAAATGAACGAATTCGATATGGCAAACCCCGTGCCGACGCAGGTGGTGCATCGCGCCTATCCGCGAAAATTCATCGCCATTGAAAACCGGTTGGGGGGTATTGCCCATTACCACACCTACGCGGCGTGGCTGTGGCTCGGCGCATGGCATGTCATCGCACTGGCTCGGATGAACCGGGTATCCGAAGCAAAAACGCTGATGCGGCGCATTGCCGATGTCATTGTTCGTGACGGCACAGTGCATGAGGTTTACGACCCCGACGGGCACTACCTTTCAACGTTCTGGTATACTTCCGAAGCGCCGTTAACATGGAGTGCGGGCATGGTGGTATATGCCGCACACGTGCTCAAACGTTGGCAAAGCGGCAATCAAACCACCCCACAGGATAAACGCGATGACAATTGAGCGACAAATTCCCCCGTTGCCACGCTGGATAGCGCGGCTCGACCGGCATACCGCCGGTGTTCCCGGTATTTTGTTCACCGCGGTGCAACAATTTGCCGCCACCCGCGCCACCGAAGCCTCGGCAAGCATTGCCTACTATTTTCTCTTTTCGCTTTTTCCGCTGCTGATTTTTCTGGTGGTGGTCGGGTCATTCTTTTTGGAAGAAGGGGAAGTCAAACACGAAATTGTCATTTGGCTGACCAATTTTTTCCCCACCGCCGCCGATTTCATCGAACAAAATTTAGATGTCATCATCGCCCAGCGACGCTCGGCGGGTATTACCGCGGTGATTGGGCTGATGTGGGCAGGTTCCGGCGCGTTTAACGTGCTGGCGCGCAACATTGACCGCGCGTGGCTCACGGCTCGACCGCGCGGTTTTGTCGGCACACGGCTGGTGGCATTTGCCATGATTAGCGTGCTGGTTATGCTGTTGTTCGTCTCGCTTTTTTTCAGCACGGCGGTCAGTTTGCTGCCACTGGCGGGACGCTGGCTGGACGGACTCGTCACCGACCACAATTTGCTGCTGACGCTGCTGCGCACCGCGCTATTCCCGCTGCTGCCCCCGCTGCTAATGTTTACCAGCCTTTACCGCTGGATACCAAATGCCGATGTACACTGGTCGGAAGCACTGTGGGGCGGAATGATTGCCACACTGGGTTGGCGGCTGGCAATTGCCGGGTTCGGCTGGTATCTCACCAGCGGGCTGACAAATTTTCAGGTGGTGTACGGCTCGCTGGGGACGGTGGTGGTATTGATGCTGTGGATTTTCATCAGC
>CAYPNZ010000044.1:0-11267 GCA_964411845.1 uncultured Anaerolineaceae bacterium | reverse complement strand
CTGTAATGAAACTTGCTTTGTCAGAGGCAAGGAACGCTACCGCATAGGCTACATCTTCCGGTTCGCCGAGTCTCCCCAGCGGGGTATCGGCAATGGCGGCATCGGCGGCTTCTTGCGGCAGCACATTGGTTAACGCGGTGGGAATGAAACCGGGTGCGATGGCGTTCGCGGTAATATTCCGCGACCCGACTTCTTTTGCCAAACTTTTGGTAAAGCCGATAAGCCCGGCTTTGGAAGCGGCGTAGTTCGATTGCCCTGCCTGCCCCGCCAACCCCACCACCGAGGTGATGTTGATGATGCGCCCGTATCGTTTTTTCATCATCGGGCGGATGGCGGCTTTTACGCAATTATAGGCGCTGGTCAGGTTGGTGCGCAACACCGTGTCCCAATCGTCTTCGCTCATCATCATAATCAGTTTATCGCGGGTGGTGCCGGCATTATTCACCAGAATATCAATTTGCCCAAACGCGGCGATGGTTTCTTTTACCAGCCGTTGGGCGTCGGCAAATTGGCTCACATCGGCTTGGACGACGATGGCTTCGCCCCCCAAATCGGTGATGGTTTGTTGCACGTCCGCAGCGGCTTCGGCGCTGTTGCGGTGGTTGATGACCACTTTTGCGCCCAACTGCGCCAGTACCACGGCAATGGCAGCACCAATGCCGCGTGAACTTCCGGTTATGATGGCTACATTGCCAACCAAATCAATCACGACTTTCCTCCAATAGTTTTTCGATGTCTGCCGCATTATCCACGGCGGCGCGCGAGACGGTTCGGTCAATGCGTTTGATTAGCCCGGTCAGCACGTCTTTGGGTCCAATTTCCACAAAACGGGTAACGCCTTGGGCAATCATATACTGCACCGATTGCGTCCACTGCACCGAGTGGGTCAACTGCCCCACCATTTCGGCTTTAATTTCTGCCGGGGTGGTCAATGGTTGGGCGGAAATGTTGCCCACCACCGGAATGCGCGGCGGGTTCAGCGGGGTAGATGCCACGGCGGCGGCAAATTCGGCGTTGGCGCTTTCCATCAATTTGGAATGTGCGGCAATGCTCACCGCCAATTCTTGGGCGCGACGCGCACCGGCGGCTTTTGCCAGTTCGATGGCGCGGTCAATACCCGCTGCCGACCCGGAAATGATAACCTGTCCCGGCGAGTTAAGGTTTGCAATTTGCACCCAGCCCGCTTCGGCGGTGGCTTGGCGGCAAATTTCGGCGACCTGTTCATCGGTAAGTTTAAGAATTGCCGCCATTTTGCCGGGGTTTTCATCACCCGCTTTTGCCATTAACCGCCCGCGTTCGCGCACCAGTTGCAAACCGTCTTCAAACGACAGCACGCCGGCGGCAACATACGCCACATATTCTCCCAAACTGTGTCCGGCAACAAAATCGGGTTCGGCGGTGTAACCGGCGGCACGCAATGCCGCCAACGTTGCCACACTGGTAACAAAAATTGCGGCTTGGGTATTGTAGGTTTGGTTCAACGCCGATTCGGGTCCCTTTTGGCACAACGCGGCAATATCGGTGTGAAGCAGGTCGTTGGCGCGGGAAAAAATATCGGCGGCAGCGGGAAATGCCTCGGCGACCGATTGCCCCATACCCACATATTGCGACCCTTGCCCCGGAAAAACAAATGCCAGTTTTGTCATAATGTTTCACTCCCTGATAACAGAATGGCTGTGTTAGTTTGCTACTATTCTAACACAGCCATTGCTTGCAGGTTTCGAGATTGCCGGTATTTATTCGGCGCTGTCTTCAACTTCCAAAACTTCGACGCCTTTGTATGTGCCGCAGGTGGGGCAAACGGTATGTGCCAAACGCAGTGTTTTGCACTGCGGGCAGCGCACCATGTGCGGCATATCCAATTTCAGGTAATGCGCGCGACGACGGGCTTGTCGAGTTCGGGAAATTCGTCTTTTCGGTAGTGGTCCCATAATAATTCCTTTCACTTTCAATCCGGGTTTTAGAAAGTTCGTTACAAATTATTTTTCAGTGTTAGCAGTGCCGACCAGCGCGAATCAATTTCTACGGGGCTGCAACTGCATTGACCCGTGTTAAGGTTTTGCCCGCATCGGGGGCACAACCCGCGGCAGTCTTGGCGGCACAAAACCTGATTCGGCTGGCTAACATACAATTCTTGTCGCACAACTTCGGTTAAATCCAAAATGTGCGCTTCGTCAATTAAGGTGGTGTCGTCCACATCTGCCGGTAAGGTGCGGTGCATACCCGTTGCCACATCGGTAATGGGGACGAAGGTTTCTTCAATTTCAATTGTTACCGGTACATCCACCGGCTCTAAACAGCGGGTGCAGGGTAATTGCAGTACCGTGGAAAGTGTGCCGGTTACCAGCACGTCTCCGGCGGCTTTTACCAAACGGATGGTGCCGCTTAACGGTGCGGTTAACACCAAGCCCAAATCGTCAACGGTTATCACGGCATTTTCGATATTAAATTTGCGACTGGCTTCCGTCCGTTCTTTGAGCAGTTGCGCTACATTGAACTGAAGCAAGTCTTTGGCTAACCGATACGATTGGGTCACGGCAATACCACGCTCCGCTATAATACAACATTTCAATTATATCTAAACCGGGTATTCTGGCAAAAGCGGCACAATAAATTACGGGCGAATTGCTCCGCCCGTAACCGTTTACGCTTCTGTTTCATCCGAGTCGGAAGTTTGTTCCGGCTCGGAGGTTTGCAGTGACGGCGGTGGCGATGACGGCGGGTTTTGCTGCAAATGACGCAAACCGTTGCGCACGGTGGTCAGTAGTTTTAACAGCGTTTCTTCCAATTCGCTTAAATTATCGGTTACATAATTGTGAGAATCAACTTTTAAATGCCATGCTTCTTCTTCCGCTTGGGTAATGGTGGCTTTGGCATGGTTTTTGGCGGCTTCGATAATTTCATGGTCGTCTACGGCTGCCATAATTTTTTCTTTTGCCATATTCACCAAACGATCGGCTTCTTCTTTGGCGCGAGACAAAATACGCTGGCGCTCGGCTTCGGTGCGGCGTGCTTCTTTTATTTCGACGGGAATGGATGCGCGCATTTGGTCAATAATTTCATATAAATCATCTTCGTTCACAATTACGCTGGCGGTAAACGGAATGCGCGAAGCACCATTCACCAATTCTTCCAAATCATCTACCAAACGCATAATGTCCACGATGTTCCTCCTGAAACCTTTACTGCAATTATGCCGATTCTTTCAATTGATTATATCGCGTTTTCAACGCTTTTTCAACGTGGGCGGGTACTAAATGCACCACTACCCCGCCATTTAAGGCAATTTCTTTGACGATGCTGGAACTGATGAATGAAAATTGCTGGCTGGTCATTAAACATACGGTGTCCACATCGGCGGCGATACTTTGGTTTGCCAGCGCCAGTTGCATTTCCCATTCAAAATCCGAAACCGCCCGCAAACCGCGCACCACCGCCTGCGCGCCGATTTTTTGCGCGAAGTGGGCGGTGAGTCCGCCATACGCCATCACCGTAACGTTGGGGATGTGCGCCATTGCCAACCGGGTCATTTCCAGCCGTTCGGTGGGCGAAAAGAGCAGGTTTTTCAGCGGTTTTTCAAACACGCCCACCACCACTTCATCGAATAATTTGGCGGCGCGTTCGGCAATATCCACATGCCCCAGCGTCACCGGGTCGAAACTTGCCGGGTAGAGTGCTTTCTTCATTGGTTAACTCCGGTCGGTTATTTTTTGCCAGAATGCGTTCACGCGCTGCGCCAGCAGTTCGTGCTCCGGCTGCGACATTTGCGGGTCGGTCTCGAAAATCTTTTTCGCTTCGTCGCGTGCCAGTTCCAGCAATTTGGTGTCGGTAACTTTTGCCAGTTTTAAATTGGGCAAACCGCTTTGTTTGGTGCCGAAAAATTCGCCGGGACCACGCAATTTTAAATCTTCTTCCGCCAGTTTGAACCCGTCGTTGGTCTGTTCCATCACCCGCAAGCGGGCTTCGGCTTCGGGGGTGGCGCTGTCAGAAAGCAAAATGCAGTAACTTTGGTGTTTGCCGCGTCCCACTCGCCCGCGGAATTGATGCAATTGCGCCAGCCCGAACCGGTTTGCCCCTTCGATGAGAATGGTCGAGGCGTTGGGGATGTCAATGCCCACCTCTACCACCGAGGTGGATACCAAAATATCAATTTTTCCGTCACGAAAGTCTGACATCACGGCTTCTTTTTCTTTTGCTTTCATTCTGCCGTGTAACAGCCCCAGTTTTAAATGGGGGAAAACCTTTTCTTGCAAGCGTTTGTGTTCTTCAATGGCAGACTTCGCTTCAATTTTATCAGATTCTTCTACCAATGGGCAAATGATGAATGCCTGTCTTCCTTTATCTATTTGCGATTGCACAAAACGGTAAGCCCGTTCGCGTTCGGCGGGAGCAAGCCACACGGTTTTTATTTCTTGCCGCCCGGCGGGCATTTCGTCAATGATGGACAGGTCTAAATCGCCGTACAGAGTTAACGCCAGCGAACGGGGGATGGGGGTGGCGCTCATAACCAGCATGTGCGGGTTACTGCCCTTTTGCCGCAACAATCCGCGCTGTTCTACCCCAAAGCGATGCTGCTCGTCAACCACTGCCAGCCGCAAATTGTGCATGGTCACTTCTTTTTGGATGATGGCGTGTGTGCCCACCAGCAAGTGGATGGAACCGTCTGCCAGCCCGGCTAAAATCGGTTTGCGGTCGGCGGCTTTGGTGCTGCCGGTGAGCAGCGCGATGTTGATTTTTTCCGACTGCCCGCTTTGCGCCAGCAGGGCACGCATACTGTTAAAATGCTGTTCCGCCAAAATTTCGGTGGGGGCAAGTATTGCCGCTTGCCCGCCATCGGCAATGGCTGCCACCATTGCCGCCAGCGCCACCACCGTTTTGCCGGAACCGACATCGCCCTGCAATAAACGGCTCATTGCCACCGGCTGCGCCATATCCGTTAAAATTTCATCCAGCGCCCGCTGCTGTGCGCCGGTCAGCGAAAATGGCAGCGCTGTCAAAAAGGCATCTACCGCGGTTCGGTCAACGTTTACCGGCGTGCCGGGGTGTGCTTGCCACTGCTGACGCTGCTTGAATACACCCAATTGAATGAGCAGCAATTCATCGAAAGCCAACCGGCGGCGCGCCGCTTCCAGCGTTTGCCAGTCATCGGGAAAGTGAATTTGGCGGGTCGCTTCGCCCAGCGGAAGCATTTGCAGCCGTTGGCGCACATCATCGGGCAGATGGTCGGGCAAACGCGGCGACCAATAGTCTACCGTGCGTTTTTGCAGTTGACGCAGCCAGTGCGCGGTAATGCCGGCAGTTAGCGGGTAAACCGGTACCAGCCGCCCGGTGTGAACCAAATCTTTATCCAGATATTCCCATTCCGGCGATTGAAAAACGAGCCGACCCAAATACTGGTCAACTTTGCCGCTGACCACAATTTGGCGGCTAGGCGCCAGTTTCTTTTCGAGCCACGGCTGGTTGAACCAGGTGGCTTCAATGGTGCCCGTGCCGTCGGAAAGGATGGTGGTAACAATGGGGCGACCGCTGCGGCTTTGACGTTTGTTGGTTTGCCAAATTTGGGCGATGATGGTGACTTCTTCACCGTATTTCAGTTGGTGGATGGTTTTCAAATTGCGATAGTCGTCGTACCGGCGCGGATAGAGTGTCAGCAAATCGCCGATGGTGTGCACGCCCAGTTTTTCCAATTTTTTGGCATACCCTTCTTTAATGCCGGGCAGCCGGGTAACGGGCGCATCCAGCCCGCCCACCGACAACGGCTGCGGGCGATGCACGGGCGTTGGTGGCGGAGGGGGAACCGCCGCGGGTTTCGATGCGGCGGCGGGGGCAGCGGGTTCATCACCGTTTACAATTTGGCGAATGTCATTCAGGGCGGCAAGCCGTTCATCGGCAGTGGCAAGTTGATGATAGGTTTTCAAAATTGCCGCGATTTTTTCAATTTGCAGCCGTTGCGCCTTTGTTTCGGATTCTTTAAATGCCGTACTCACCCAATGGGTGGCAAGTTGCTCCAGCCCGCCGATGACGGCTTTATTTTGCAGCCCCGATTTTTCTTCCTGATTTAAAATTTTCAAAAGATTTTTAAATGATGATAACATAAATTTTGTGTGCGGCAACAAAAAGTACACTTTCTGCGCCCTACTCCTTGCTCCCTACTTCTTGCTCCTTGCTTCCTGCTCCTTTAATACTCAAACATCCCTTCATACACAATCAGTCCCATCGCCGCCGGACCGATAAACGATGCCAACAGCGGGTTATACTGTGTAATGGGAAATGACCGGTCGGGGAAAAGTTGTGTCAATCTGTCAAGCAGCATTTGCGTTTCGGGCAGCGGTTCGGTTTGGTTCTGCAAAATAACCACCTGCTCCAAATCGTCAAATTCGCTGACAAATTCCGTCAGTTTGTCAATGGCTTTGTTTACGGCTTTCACTTTTTCCATGGGGATGATAGCGCCGTCTTCCATAAACAGCAGCGGTTTTATTTGCATCATTGTGCCCAATATTGCCTGTGCTTTGCCGATGGTGCCGCTTTTTTCCAGATAATCCATATTATCCACAAAAAGTACGGTGTAAATGTGGGGAATTAAGCCGCGCACAAGCCGCACAATTTCATCAATGGATGCGCCCCGCTGTGCCGCGCGGGCGGCTTCTTTTACCAGAATTTCCTGTCCCAGCATAATGGCGTTGCTGTCTACCACTTCGATGGCACATCGCCCGCGCAGGGGTTCCGCCCCGGTGCGCGAATTTCGCCACACGTTGCTGAGATGCCCGGACACGTGAATGGCAACAATCCGGTCGGTTTGACGGTGCAAGTCGTGATACAGTTTTTCAAATTCCGCGGCAGAGGGGGCAATAACTTGCAGCGGTGATGTTCCGCGCTGCTGATGCTGCAGAAATAAAGCGGTGGTTTCCGGCGAACCGTCGGGGTAGGTACGGTTGCCGATTTTCACCGTCAGCGGCACAACAGATACATTCAGTTCCGCCGCCTCTGCCGGGTCGAGATTGGCGCAACTGTCGGTTACAATTTTTACTTTTCCCATAAACAGCACCTTATTCCAGTGAAATGATAAATTGATAGTGCGGTTGTCCCCCTGCGACCACCTCAATTTCGAGATGGGGGTATGTGTCGGCGAGTGTGGCGGATAATACGCCGGCGGCTTCTGCCGAGGTTTCTTCTCCGTAATACAGCGTCAACACATCTATCTCTTCCATATCAATATGGTTCAGGGTGGCAAGCACCACATTGGCAGTGGTGGTGCCGGTGGCAACTAATTTTCCATCGAGCAAGCCAATCACTTCGCCTTCGCGCACGGCAACATCGCCGATGGTGGTGGTGCGCACGGCACGAGTAATCTCCACGGTGTGAATGTGCGCCATCGCTTCGTGCATTTGGGCAAGGTTGGTATTCACATCAGCACCATCGTTAAAAGCCATCAATGCGCCGATGCCCTGCGGCACGGTTTTTGACGGCAGCACGTGAACCGCCGCATCGGTCATTGAACCGGCTTGCTGCGCGGTGAGCACAATGTTACTGTTGTTCGGCAAAATGATAAAGTTTTCTGTGGTGAGATGATGGATAGCGGTTAAAAATTCTTGGGTGCTGGGGTTCATACTTTGCCCGCCGCTGATGATGGCATGTGCCCCCAAACTTTTGAATACCGCCGCAAAACCTTTACCGGGTGCCACACAGATGATGGCGGTGTTGCCGGTTGGCTGCGCCACCACCGGCGATTCTTTTTCGCCGAAAAATTCTTGCGATTGCACTTCCATGTTTTCCACAACAATATCGGTTAAATATCCCCGCGAAATGCCGTAACTGATGGGCACGCCGGGGTCGGGCACATGCACGTGCACTTTGACGGTATTTCGGTTACCCACCACCAGCGGACATTCGCCCATTGCCACAATATCGTCGCGAATGGCATCAATATCCAAATTATCGCCGTGAATCAAAAATTGCACATCATACCCCCAACCGGCTGCGCCATCGTGCGGCGCGGCAACGGGGTGGGCTTCAACCGGTTCGGCGGCGGTTGTGTCGGAGGGTGTGGTTTCATCTTCCACGGGCAGGTTCTTCAAGTGGCGCAACATACCTTCCAGCAAATATACCAACCCCTGCCCCCCCGAATCGACCACGCCGGCTTCTTTCAGTACCGGCAGCAAATCGGGGGTATGGCGCAATGTTTCTTTGGCGCTATCTACCACTGCCGATAAAAAGGTTTCCATCGGAGGGCGTTCGGCAGCCAAGCGGTTGCCGGTGCGCGCGGCTTCTTTCACCACGGTGAGGATGGTGCCTTCCACCGGTTCGGCAACGGCGCGATAGGCTTTTGTTGCCGCCAAATCCAGCGCGTGAGCAAATTCGGGTACGGCAAAGCCGGTTTTATTTGCCAACCCTTCGGCAAGTCCGTCCAAAATTTGCGACAGGATAACCCCGGAATTGCCCCGCGCGCCCATTAACGCCCCTTGCGATACCTGCGCCGCCACTTCGCCCGCAGGTATCTCATCATTATCGTGCAGGTTTTTCACCGCAGATTGCATCGTTAAAAACATATTTGTGCCGGTATCGCCGTCCGGCACAGGAAATACATTCAACGCATTGACGTGCGCCATGTGGGCTTTCAGCCATTTGCTGCCCGCCACAAACATTTCCGCCAACCGTTTACCGTTTATTTCAAATTGCGACAACACACTTCTCCATTGAAAAAGGTTTCAAACTCATTTATTTTACCCGTTTACGGGCAAGTTATCAAAAATTGGGTAGCATTCTGTTTTATTTTGTGCCCGCTAATTTTGCGAATGGGAGTGTTTGTGGTATTGTTACGTCCTTGTGAAAGGGAATGTTTTGCGCTGCAAGGCGTTTGGATATACCGTAAAAAGGGAGCGTTAAAATGGCTAAATGTGAAATTTGTGGGAAAGGTCCGCAATTCGGATTTAATGTCAGCCACAGTAACCGGCACACGAAACGCCAGTGGAAACCGAATTTGCAAAAAACCACTATCATCGAAGCCGGTCGCAAACGGTCAATCACCGTTTGTTCGCGTTGTTTGCGCACAATGGCAAAAACCCGCTAACCGGTTCAGTTGAACCCCCGTCAAAAAGGTGACACCGCCGTGTCGCCTTTTTTATTTGCCGTATAATTGCCGGCGTCGCGCGTGAATTTCATCGAGACCGGGTACGCCTCGCACCCCCAACCGCGTAACCGACAGCGAAGCGCAAGCATTGGCAAATTGCGCCGCATCCAGCCAATTTTTCGTTTCGGCGTAGCGGATGAAGAATGCCGTGGCGAAAATATCGCCCGCGCCGGTGGGGTCGGTTTCCGGCTGGGCGACAACCGGCACGCGGGTGCGTTCACCGGCGCAATACACCGCACACCCTTCCGCGCCGAGGGTTTCTACGCCCAGCGGTACTGCCGTCAGCACCTGTTCCATTGCCGCCCGGTCGCCAAAAAAGTCGTTCAGGCTTAACACCACAATATCGGCGTGCCGAATCCATTTCAACAATGCCGGGTGCGGGCGGTAGTTGACATTATTTGCCGCATCACGCCCGCGCAGCCACCCCTGCACGGTTACACCCACCAAACTTTTGGGGAATGCGGCACACATTGAAGGGTGTATTTCCTGCGCAATGGGCGCTAAATGAACAATCGGTGCGGTTTGCCACGCGGTCGGAATATCGTCTATGGTGAGCGAGCCGCCGTCTGCCAGCCATTTTTGGCGGCGCTCGCCGTTTTCATACACATTTTGAAAGGTGGTTGTTTGTGCCGCCGGAATTTTGTGCAACGCAATATCTGCCAACACATCCAGTGCCGGGGCATCGTTGCCCACCCGCGATACAATACCCACCCGTTGCTGCAACCGATGCGCCATCACCGCGGAGTAGCTGCTGGTTCCCCCCAATATGGCACCGTCGGGTAAAATATCTTTGGTAATGTTTCCCACAAGCAAATAATCAATGGATGCGTGCACGGCAAAATCCTTTGGAAAAGAGTAACGGTACAGCCTGTCATTGCGAAACCCGTTAAGGTTGAAGCAATCCCCGATACCTCAAATAGAGATTGCTCCGCTGCGCTCGCAATGGCAAATTCAACGGGCACTGCCGGACAGTTACGAAAAATATTTGGGCACATTATACCGAATTTCCCGAAAGCACAAAAGCCACCCTTCCGTGCAGAGGGGTGGCTTTAATATTTCGGTTTTTAGCGGAAAGTTACACGTGACGCATTCGCCGTGAGACGAAGAGCACTCCCACCAAACCGAAGGCAATCAGCACCATTTCCAGCCCGCCGAAGCCGGTATCGGGCACTTCGTTGGTGCCGGCAGGCGTACCCACCGGAACGGGGGTGTTGGTCGGCGCGGCGGCGGTTGCCGTTGCCGCCATATCTTCGGAGCTGGGGGTGTTGGTGGGCGCCACAACGGGGGTGTTGGTCGCTGTGGGAGCCGGTGTCGCCGGTGCGGTGGTTGCCGTGGGTGTGGGCATGGGTGTGTTGGTGGGCACTTGCTCTACAACTGCCAGTGTCGGTGTGGGTTGCGGGGTAATTTGTGCCAGTTCCTGCTGTGTGCGAATATTGCGCAGAACCAGTACCCCGCCGATTGCCAACAAGCCCAAAACAATCAAACCGGCAAGCCCAACGGCTAAAATTACAAACAGCCGATTACCACCGCTTTCTTCATTTTCCATGTCGTCGGGTTGTTCAATATCAATCGTCATGACACTTCTCCTTTTCGGGTGAAACCTGCCCCTCACGTTGACGGTCGTTCAGGGAATATACTCAACATAAAATATAACATATTATGTCACGTTTGTCAACTTATGTCAAGAGTTTTGGAGTTATGCGAAATGACGACCGCATCGGGGATTTGATGCCGTCTGCCGGCAAAAAGAAGAATCAACCGCCCAACAGTGCGCGCACGCCGTCTGCCAAAAACCAAATGCGGCTGACCAGCAGCGCCACCCGCGCACTGACGGTATTGGCAAACAACGCGCCCAGTGTGATGAGCACTATCCAACGTCCCATTCCCGCCCAGAAATCAACAAATCCGGCGCGAAAACCGGCAAGCGCCCCTTTGGGCTTGTAAGTGAATGTAAAATAGAAAAGCGTACCGATTGTACCGAGAATGATAACAATATTGCTCAAAAATTCGTTGTGCAGGAAAAACACGGGGGCATCGGCGTAAACGGGATTCGCCGGGTTGAGATTGATACCGGCAACCGCCGCCGTTTGGGGGAAAAGCGTACCCTGCACCGCCCCGGCGATTGCCACCGCCGCGCCGC
>CAYPNZ010000043.1:0-11347 GCA_964411845.1 uncultured Anaerolineaceae bacterium | reverse complement strand
GGGAGAAAAGCCATTGTCACTTACTTCACATCATCAGTCAATTTTCACCACTACCGCAAAATCAACGAATGTTTTGGCAGGCAAGATATATTGTGTCGAAATTTGTAGGGGCAGGGAACCTGTTCCCGCCCAATTTTCGGGCGACCACAAGGGTCGCCCCTACAAATTAACGAACATCTTGTTTAGTTTCGCACTAATGTATTTTCCCCGCCGGTTTTGCATTTTGCGCAACCCGACGAAGGGTTGAAACCAGCATCGGTCAACGAAACCCGGGTTTTTGAAAGTTTCAACACGTTCTTTACTTAAAGTTAATTTTATGTTAAACTATTATTGTCAAGTTAAGTGTCGAATCTTGCGCATTTACAAGAGTATGGTACAATAGTACCAAGTTTACAATCACGTTGATTACAGTTTAGGAGCGTATTATGGGCACATCAGGAGACAATATCAATCGTGCACGACCATTGATTATCGGGGTTGTGCTGGGGCTGATTGTCGGCTTGGGTATTGGGCTGGCGTGGGCTTGGCTGGTACAACCGGCATACTATGCCGGCGGTGCCTATCCCAATGAGTTGAGCGACTTTTATCAGCACGCCTATGTGCAGTCGGTGGCAGAAGCATATATGACCACCCGTGATGTGGGCGCCGCCGCCGAGCGGCTCAATGCGTTCAGCGCGGCGGAAAAGGTGAAGTTACTGGCAGATGTGAACAAAAAATATCTGGCAAGCAACCAGCCCGCCGAAGCCACACTGACCGCCGAATTGGCATCGGCATTGATGAAGCAAGAAGGTTGGTCCGATAAAGATGTGGCTCGGGGGTTGACCGATGCGGGGGCAAATCCTGATTTCTCGATGAAATTGGGGCAAACATCCGGCGTGGTTATCAACCCCGCCCAAAGCCCGCCCGTTTCGCCCCCGCCGGGCGCAACCGCCACCCCGGCACCCACCCCGACATCGCCGGGCAGCGGCACGTTGCCACCCCCGGATAACGGCGGGTTCAATTGGGGGCGTTTGCTGCTGATTTTGCTCTTCCTGCTTATAGCCTTTGCGTTGATTGCCGTGCTCATTAACCGGCTGCGAAAACCGCGCACGCGCCGTGCCGCCCGCCGTGCCGCAGTGGAAATGCCCCCCGACGATTTCGGCGCAGAATCTGATGTGCCCGAAGGATATACTCGCTTGGGGCAGTGGACAGACACCTACATGCTGGGGGACGATAACCACGAAACATCGTTCAGTGTGGAAAACGCCGACGGGAAATTTGTGGGCGAATGTGGCGTCGGCATTTTGGAAGGGTTTGCTTCCGGCTCGCCGAAGCGGGTGTTGGCATTTGATGTGTGGTTGTTCGATAAAACGGATATTCGCACCATTTCCGTGCCGTTGATGAGCGACTATGCTTTTAACGATGAACTTTTGCGCTCAAAACTGCCACGGCTGGCAGAGCCGGTGATGGCGGAAGAAGGCAAAACTTTCGATTTGGAAACTTCCGCACTGCTGGTAAAAGCCCGCATTCTGGAAATGGACTATGGTGACGGTCCGCCCGACAACAGTTATTTTGCCTCGTTGAAAGTGCGGCTCACCGCATATCTCAAACCCGATATTGATGTAGATGCCGATATGCCCATTCCGGAGGGGTACGAATAGAGAAAAGTTGGCAGCAAAAGTGGGTAGTCAAAACGACTGCCCACTTTTTTGTTGTATTGGTTTTTCAACTATGTTATAATTTACAGTAGCAATTCACACGTTACATCCAATATCGCAAAGAAGGGAACAATCGGTGTCAAACGTCTACCAACTTTACCAACTGCAACAACTCGACAGCCGCATTGATGCCGTCAATCGGCGTCTGAGAGAGATTGCCGCCAATCTGGTTGAAACCCAAGCTTTAAAAACCGCCAAATCCGAATTTTCCGCCGCAGAGCGCGTGCTGAATCAAACCCGCACCCATGCCGTCAATTTGGATTTGGAAGTGAAAGGGTTGCAGCAAAAAATTACCAAACACGAAAAACGATTGTACAGCGGTAGTATTTCCAACCCCAAAGAAGCGGCATCGCTGCAACAGGAAATTTCATCTACCAAACGATGGCTTGCCAAACGGGAAGAAGATCTTTTGGAGGCAATGATTGCCCAAGAAGAAGCGGAAGCCGTGTTGGCGGAAAAAGAAAACACCCTTGCCGACATTCGGCGGCAGTGGGAAACCGACCAAGCCGAATTGCTGACGGAAAAGAAATCGCTGGAAGCCGAATTGGCGCAATTAACCGCCGACCGCGCACGGCAAGCGGAGTTTGTCGAACGCCGCGATTTGACGCTGTATGAAACCATGCGCCAAAAGAAAGGCGGCGTTGCCGTAACCGGCGTAAAAGACGATACCTGCGTGAGCTGCGGCGTAATGCTGTCGCAACGCATTTTGCAAGCGGCAGCAGACGATTCAACCCTGTGCTATTGTGAGGGTTGCGGCAGAATTTTATTCATACTGTAAACGGACGACGGACAACTATTTTCACAGGAGACGTACCATGGCATTAAAAACAATTGGCATAGAAATTGATGATAAGATTTACCAACGCGCCGAAACAAAAGCCGAGGCGGAACAAAAAACCATCAACCGGGTGGTGGTGGAAGCGTTGTATACCTATGTCGGTGAAACCCCGCCGCCGTTGCCCAAACCGAAAAAACCCAAACCGCCCGCCGAAACACCCGGCATTCCGAAAACCACCATCTACATCGTGCAATCGGGGGACACGCTCGGCGCAATCGCCAAAAAAATGTATGGTACGCCCACAAAATACTATATCATCCAAAAAGCGAACAATCTGTCCGACCCCGGGAAAATTTGGGTGGGGCAAAAACTGGTTATCCCCGTGCTGGAAGAAACGCAGCCCGAACCGCAGCCTCCCGCCGAACCGCCGTCGCCCGTTCAACCTGAACCCGAACCGCAGCCGTCTGAACCCGTGTCGCCAAAACCGCCCGTGGCAGATGATTCCACCCTGAAAAACCCGCGTCCGGCAAATATTAAATTTGTCGGTTCCCCAAATTTCAACAAACGTCCCACCGGCGAAATCAGCGCGGTGGTGATGCACGCTACCGCCAACGGTAGTTTGGAAGGGGTTATAAACTGGTTTAACAACCCGAATGCCCAAGTTAGTGCCCATTATACTATTGACAAAGACGGTACTATTGTGCAACATGTGCGCGACGAATTTCGCGCGTGGCATGCCGGAAAATCGGAATGGAAAGGGCGAAAAGACCTCAACAGTTGGGCTATCGGGGTGGAGATGGTCAACTGGAATAACGGCGAAGACCCCTTCCCCGAACCGCAATACCAAGCCGGATTTGCGCTGGTCTCATATCTGTGCGAAAAATACCACATCGACCCGGATATGATTGTGGCACATTACGATGTTTCGCCGGGGCGGAAAACCGACCCCAAAGGATACGATATGGACCGCTTGCGCGCCGAAGTGCGCAAACGATTGGGCATGTAATTTTATCACCCACCGAAAATCACAACGCTTACCTCAAAAGGAAAATCCTATGCGCTCAACACACCGATTTCTCATCAGCATTGTTTTGTTTTTGGTTGTTACCCTGGCTTGCGGTCCCGGTGGACGTTTGACGGAACTGGTAGAAACCCCCACGGCGCCACCGCCCCCCACTGCCACCCCGACACCGCCCCCCGCCGATACCCCCGTTTCGGCAACCGAGGCAGCCCCCACCGCCGCACCGACCGCCGCCGCCGTTCCCATAGCCGACCACGGTTTGCCGCTCAATTCGGTGGTGGAAATTTGGGCGCTGGATGCAGATAACAACCCCATGTGGACCGGCTCCGGCTCAATTGTTGACCCAACCGGTTATGTGCTGACCAACGCGCATGTGGTAACACCCGATAAAGAATTGCCGCCCATTGCCAAACTGTTAATTTCAGTGACGCAAAAAGAAGATGAACCACCCGTACCGGCGTATTTTGCCGAAGTTGCCGTGGTTGACCGCGATTTGGATTTGGCGGTGTTGCGCATTACCGGCGATGCCGACGGGAATCCGGTAGACCCGGCAACGCTGAATCTCCCCGCCATCCCCCTGGGCGATTCCGATGAGGTGCATTTGGGCATGCCGCTGCGCATTTTGGGGTATCCCGGCATCGGTGGCGAAACCATCACCCTGACCACCGGCGAAATTGCCGGTTTCACCAGCGAACCCGGCGTAAAAGGACGAGCGTACATCAAAACCAGCGCCACCATCGCCGGCGGAAACAGCGGCGGTGCCGCACTCAGCGCAGATGGCGCGTTGGTTGCCATCCCCACCGAATTGGGGTCGGGCAGCGATGCGGATGTGGTAGACTGTCGCCGTTTGGCAGATACCAACGGCGACGGTTACGTGGATGAACAAGATGCCTGCGTGCCGGGCGGCGGCTTCATCAACGCTCTGCGTCCCATCAACTTGGCAAAACCGCTGCTGGCAAAAGCGCTCACCGGCGTAACCGAAGCCATGCCCACGCCCGAACCGGAGCGTCAACCGGTGGAACGCCCCGAAAATTCCGGCGAAGTGCTGTTCAGCGATGATTTCTCGAACCCGCCCGGTTTGTGGGGCACAACCGACGGCATCACTTTTGAAAACGGCGCCGTTCAATTGACGGTGGCAGACAACAACAGTTACCTGTGGACAACCACCGGCGACTCATACGATGGGTTCGACTATCAGGTAAAAACCCTGAAACTGGGGGGACCCGATGATAACAGTTTCGGGGTGGTTTTCCGTTTTCAAGATGCCAAAAATTTCTACACCTTTGAAATCAGCAGCGACGGCTTTTTTGCCGTGAATAAATATGAAAACGGCGAATGGATACCGTTAACCGAGTGGCAATCATCCCCGGTGATAAAAACCGGTTTCGACAGCAACCTTGTCGGGGTAGAAGGTATCGGCAGCCAATATACCTTCTTCATCAACGGGGTGCAGGTTGCCACCCTAACCGACGATACTTTCTCCGGCGGCAATATCGGCGTTATCGCTTCCAGTTACTCTGAACCGAATGTGCAGATAGAGTTTGATGATGTGTTGGTTCGCGTGCCGGGCGGCGAGCATCAAGTGGTTGATGTGCCGCCGGTTGAAACGGGTACTGCCGTGGTTTTGCAGGATGACTTTTCTACCATTGATGAAAATTGGAATTTGGAAAGTTCCGACACGGTGCAACGGGGCATTTCCGATGGCGAATTTTATTTGAAGATAGACGACGTGAACACCGACGGCTGGTCAACCTACCCGCTGGCGCTGGAAGATGTGAGCATCAGCGTGGACGCGCGCAAAACCGCCGGACCGGACGTGAACGATTACGGGGTTATGTGCCGCTATCAAGACCCCGATAATTATTACTTTTTACAACTGGGCAGCGACGGCACGTATGCCATTTCCCGATATTTGGATGGTGAATTTACGGCGTTGGTCGATTGGACATCATCACCGGCGGTAAAAACCGGAGCGGAAACCAATCATATTCGCGCCACGTGTGTGGGTAATCTGCTCAGCCTGTATGCCAACGATGAATTGCTGGCAACCGTGGAAGACGATACGCTGACCGCGGGCAAAATCGCACTGGCGGCGGGCACATACGATGACAGCGGCGTGCAAATAAACTTCGATAATCTGGAAGTGCGCACCCCGGCTGCCGAAGCGCCCGCTACCGGCGAATTGCTGATGTTTGAAGATTTTTCCGACAATACCGCCGGTTGGGTTGAGGGCGATGAGGCTGACGGCGCTTTGACATTGACCGACGGCGAATATTATGTTCGGGTGAAAACGCCCAATTACATGTATTGGAGTTTAGCCGGCGGCGATTGGGGCGATATTGTGGCGGATGTGGATGTTCGCGGGGTAGACGGCACGGACGACAACGAGTTTGGGGTGCTGTGCCGCTATCAGGATAGTGACAACTTCTACCAATTCAGTATCAGCGGCGATGGCTACTACCGGTTGGCGGCGTGGGTTAACGGTGAATTTACCGAACTGCTTCCGTGGGATACCAGCAACAGCATCAAACAGGGAAAAACCACCAACCATCTCACGGTTATTTGCAATGGCGATACCCTTGAAATGCGGGTAAATGGAGACAAGTTATTCAGTGTAACGGATAACTCGTTGTCGCAAAGCGGCGATGTGGCGCTGTATGCCGGCACATTCGATACGCCGGATACCACCGTTGCATTCGACAATTTGAATATCACTCGTCCGTAAAATGGCGCTTGCCATTGCGAGCCGAAAGCGAAGCAATCCCCGACGGTGTGACACGAAGATTGCTTCGCTGCGCTCGCGCTGATAAATTACCCATACCTTGAACTGAAGTTCAGGCTAAAAATTCAAGCCGACTGAAAGTCGGCTTATGTTTTTCACCCCGAAATCTATTTCGGGGTGGGGAACTGTCTCTGCCAAATTTTCGGGCGACCACCAAGGTCGCCCCTACGAATAGACCTCTTGCAAAAGTAACTTTGGAAAATAATTTCTTGACCGGAACAAGTGTATTTTTGCAAAATTATACCAATGTCATTCCCGCCTGTGCCCTGCGGGTACGAAAGCGGGAATCCATACCTTTTTCCGGATTCCGGATATTTCCCTGCGGGAAATTCCGGAATGACAGACTTATGCAAGAGGTCTAATGAATATCTTGCTTGGTTTTGCATTATGTGCCGAAGTTTTTCCAGAATGCCGCCAGCGAATCGAACCATTCGGTGGTGCCGGTAATTTCCGTTAGCCATTGGGGCGGAAATTGCCGCTGGTCGTCCGTTTCGCGGGAAAACCGTTTGTAATCAATGGGATGTTCCCGGTACGCGGCAATGGCTTCTTCATAAATATCAACCAGTTTTCGGGTTAAAGCCGGTGCGGAATATTCCCGCGCCGTTTTTTGTGCCCCCTCGCCGAGTTTTTGCCGCAGGTCTGCACTTTTGATGATGTTTTGCATTGCCAGCGCCAAATCGGTAACGGTATTGGGCACCAGTAACCCGTTTTCGCCGTGACGGGTAACATCGCGATTGCCGGGGGCATCTACCGCCACCACCGGCAGGGCGGTTGCCATGGCTTCCAGTGTTACCAAACCCTGTGTTTCGGTGGTTGAAGCAAAGGCAAAAACGTCGCCCGCCGACAGATACGCCGGCACGGCATCATACGGCACGGTTCCCACAAAAATAACGCGGTCGGCAATTTGCAGCCGCTGCGACAGCATTTCCAATTCGTGGCGTAACGGTCCGTTGCCAACCAGCATCAAGCGGGTATCGGGATGCCCGCTGGTGGCTTGGGCGAAAGCGCGTAACAGGGTAGAAACATTTTTTTCGGGCGTTAAACGCGAAACCGTGACGAAAACGAAAGTATTTTTCAACCGGTATCGTTCTCGAATTTCCGACCCTTTTTGCGGGTTGAACTGAAAATGCGACAAGTCAACCGGGCTGGGCAAAGTTCGCAGCCGCTCGCTGATGCCGGGATAGTTGGTGGCAATTTGAGCGCGCATACTTTCGGTGGGCGCGATGATTCTGACGCTGCGAACCAAATACGAACGCACCACTTCTCGGGTGAGCGTTTTAACGATGTTTCGGTTGAAAGGGATGTAATGGGCGTATTCTTCGTATTGGGTGTGATGGGTAAAAACGTGCGGCAAGTTCAACCGTTTGGCGAAGTTTACGGCTTCCTCGCCCAGCAGCACCGGATGCTGGCTGTGGATGATGTGCAATTTTAAACGGGGAACGACCCAATCAATGTGCGGCGAAACCGGTATTGCCAACGGGTAATTTTCTGCCACGGGAAGACGAATGGCGGGGTAACGAAATATGCCGGCTTCCGTATCTTCGTAACTGCCGTACCCCGGCGATTCCGGTGCAAAAATGTAAACCGCGTGCCCTTGCCGTTCCAATTCGTCTCGAAAGGTGCTGATGGAGCGCACCACGCCGTTAATTTCCGGTTTATAGGTGTTGGTGAAAATGCCGATACGCATATAAGGCTCCTGTGGCTGCTGCCCACAAAAAGGGTGGTCGTTTGCAGAAAAAGGGGCAACCCATTGCAAGATTGCCCCTCGATATTCAGTGATATGTCATTGGGTGGCGTTTAATCCGTGCTGGTGCAAACGCGGGCATCAACCACATGGTCGCCCAGTGCTTCCAATACCTCAATGAGTTGTTGCTCTTCCACGCCGGTAACTTTCAGCACAATACCTTTTTGGTTGGGGTCGTCAATGTTAAACGTACCCACACTGATGATATTGCCGTTTTGCTCAAAAACAGCGGTGGCAAGTTTTGCCAACACTCCTTTATTCCCCGGCACATGCAGGGTTAACCGCAAACCAATTTCTCCGCCGCCGAACATTTCTACCAACGCGCGGAAAATATCCGTTTCGGTAATAATGCCGATGGGGTGGTCTTCATCATCCACAACCGGCAGCCCGCCGAATTTATGCTGCGCCAAAATGTAGGCGGCATGTTCCAGCGGGGTATCGGCTGTGGTGGTGATAACGTTGGTGGTCATCACCTTTTCCACCGTTATTTTACTGAGCAGGTAATTCATTTCCCACACACTCAGTGTAGATGCGGGCGACGGCGAAGCGTACAGCAAATCGCGCTCGGAGACAATGCCTGCCAATTTACCGAATTTATCTACAACCGGCAAACGGCGAAAGTCGTGGTCGCGCATTAACTTTAACGCTTCTTGGAACGGTACATCGGGGGTAACGGTCATAGGGGGGGATGTCATTTTATCGCGTACAAGCATTGGGTTTCCTCCTGTTTTGGGTTACGCGGTATAAATGGATTTTTAGGTAGCCGGTCTATCTTGACCATTTACTACATTCTGATACAATCATTAACGGTATATACCTGCATCCATCGCATGGTAGATGTAAATAAATTTTCAAACGACAAAAAATAATAGTTGCGGCAGGCACGCAATTGTTACCTATTGTTATTCTACCAAAATTGCGCGTGAATGCCAACATTTCGGGAGAAAATCTGTGTCCGTATTTCAAAAAATTTTATCAAACAAGCAAGAAGAATTGTTAAAAGCCGAACGAAACTGGCTGGCGGATTTACAGGTTATCTTGGCGAAACTCAGCGCCGGCGAAGAAGACCACGCCACGCTGAAACAATCCATCCGCCAGTTGGATGAACTCTTTTTGCTGGTCATCGTCGGTGAATTTAACGCCGGTAAGAGCGCCGTCATCAATGCCCTGCTGGGACAAACCCTACTGAAAGAGGGCGTTACCCCCACCACCGCCGAGGTGAACATTCTAAAATATGGCGATACCAGCCGGCGCCGCGTCATCGAACCGCACTTGCACGCTATTTTCGAGCCGGTGGATATTTTACGCCACATCAATATTGTCGATACGCCCGGCACCAACGCCATCATCCAAGAACACCAAACCATCACCGAAGAATTTGTCCCCCGCGCGGATTTGGTACTTTTCATCACCTCCGCCGACCGCCCGTTTACCGAAAGCGAACGCCAATTTTTGGCGCAGATAAAAGACTGGGGCAAAAAAGTTGTCATTGTGGTGAACAAAATAGATATTTTTGAAACCGAAGACGAATTGCAGCAGGTCATGGATTTTGTGCGACGCAATACGGCTGCCCTGCTCGATATGGAAACGCAAATCTTCCCCGTGAGCGCCCGCAAAGCCCTGCGCGCCAAACAGGGCAACCCCGCCGAATGGGCTGCCAGCCGTTTCGAGCCGCTGGAACAGTTCATTCACGATGTGTTGGACGAAACCGAGCGCGTGCGCTTGAAATTCCTCAACCCGTTGGGGGTGGGCAATCGCCTGCTGAACCATTATCTGGAAATAACCAACAACCGGTTGACACTGCTTGCCGATGATTTTAAAATGCTCGATGATATTGAGCGACAGTTGGCGCTGTACCGCGACGATATGACCCGCGATTTCAAGTTTCGGTTGGCGGACGTGGATAATGTGCTCTTTGAAATGGAAAAGCGGGGCAATGCCTATTTTGACGAAACACTGCGCCTGCCCCGCGTGCTCGATTTGCTGAACCGCGACCGCATCAAGCGCGAATTTGAACTGCAAGTGGTGGCAGATACCCCCACGGCAATCGAACATCGGGTGAATGAATTGATAGATTGGCTGGTAAACGCCGATTTGCAGCAGTGGCAATCCATCACTTCCCATTTGGAACAGCGCAAAAAAGAACACGCCGAACGTATCATCGGCGATGTCGGCTTGGCATTCCGCTACGACCGCGACCACCTGATTGACTCGGTGGGGCGCACAGCACAGCGGGTCGTGAGCACTTACGACAAAGCGCACGAAGCGCAACAAATTGCTGAAGGCGCCCAACGCGCCGTGGCGCAATCGGCAATGGTGGAAGTGGGCGCTATCGGTTTGGGAGCGGTGGTAACGGCTATTGCCACCACCGCCGCCGCCGATGCCACCGGTATTCTTGCCGCCAGTGTGGTTGCCGCACTGGGATTGTTCATCATCCCCGCCAAACGACGCAGCGCCAAAAAAGATTTCGCGGCACAAATTTCGGCGTTGCGCACCAATTTGGTCAATTCGTTGACCACCCAGTTTGAGCGGGAATTAAAAAACAGTTTGCAGCGCATTGATGAAACCATCGCGCCGTACACCCGTTTCATCCGTGCCGAACGCGCCAAATTGGAAGACAGCAAATCGGAATTGATGGCGGCACAAAAAACATACGAGCAACTGCGCGCGGAAATTGAAAATCTGTAACAGCCAAATGTTAAACCAAAAACGAGGGGATTATGACGGACAGCAGTAAAATTTCCATCGAAAATCAAAGTGCGCGAGACGTGCAAGCCGGTACGGTAACGCTGCATCACGGCAACGCGCGCGATATTCACGCCGACAGTGTGGACGTGTTGCAGAGCGGCGTGCAATCTGTCACCGCCGACCGGGTTTCGGTGCGGCAGGGGGGCGCACAAACAATTTCTGCCCGCGAAGTGACGGTGCGGCAGGGGGGCATGGTGCAGGCAGAAGCCGATTCCGTCACTGTGCAGCAGGGCGGTGTGGCGCTGGCGCACAGTCAAAATATCCATACCGTCACCAGTTCGGTGGGCGTGGCGCTGGCGGGCGGCAATATTGCACTTGACCAATCGCTGACGAAAGCCACCGTTGCCCAGCAAAATGCCGCCATTGACCAAAGCGCCGTGGGCGTATCACTTTCGCGCACGGCAACCGTCAACAACAGTGCGGTGATGTTTTTGGTAGCGGGCAAAGTGGAAGGGACGGTCAAACCGCTGTTCGATACCACTGCCGCCATCATTTTCGGGGCGGTAGCGGGGTTGGTTTTCGCCCTGATTTCACGCTGGCGGCGGCGCTGACCCCGCACGGCAAACGATGAATCTCA
>CAYPNZ010000042.1:0-11367 GCA_964411845.1 uncultured Anaerolineaceae bacterium | reverse complement strand
ATTTCCCTGCGGGAAATTCCGGAATGACATATCAAAAGTTGATTTTTCGAGTAATCGCTAAAAGTTTCAATAGGTTCTTTTTCAAAAAACGCTAAAGTTTTTCAAGAAGTTGCCGATAATGTGAGTGAAAAGGAAACGAAGGTGCTGTAAGGGAGCAAACGGTATGATTGACAAAATTTCCGGAAATATATCTGCCGGGTATACCAGAGAAACCAAATTTACGCCGGAAGCCGCCGAAACGGAGCAAAATAAACTTCGCGCCGATACCCCCGCGGCGGAAGTGGAACTTTCGGAAGAGGCGCAATTGCTGCAAAAAGCAATGCAAGCCGCACAAGATGCCCCCGATGTACGCGATGATGTGGTGCAGGGCATCAAAAATCAAATGGATGCCGGCAATTATCAGGTAAACCACAAAGCATTGGCAGAACGAATTATTTCGCTGTTGGCATAGGGAATGTGGTATGGCAGAAAAGGTACCGCAAACAACAATCGAAGCATTGGAAACGGTGCTTGCCAGTGAAGCGGCGGAATACCGCCAATTGGTAGCATTAACCGCCAACGAGCAAGCCGCGCTGAAACAAGGCGATGTGGTAACGCTAACCGAAACCATCCGCCAAAAACAAGCCTTGCTGCCACAGTTGAACCGCTGGGCAAAACGCCGCGAACAACTGACGGCATCGCTGGCGGCGGCTTTGCATTTACCCGCCAATGCCACCCTAACCGATCTGCTGACGCACATCGAAGGGGCGGTGGCGGATACGCTGATTGCGCTGCGAGAAGATTTCATCGATTTGATGGAACAGCTCATTACCCTGAATCACGCCAATAAATTGATTTTGCAGACCGAGTTGGTACGGGTGGATGCCACCTATCGCTATATTACCTCGCTGCTGACTGAACCGGAGCCGGTTTACGCGCCCAATCATACAGGCAACGGAACGAATGCGCGGGGGAATATTTTGAATTGGGAAGTTTGAACACAGAGGTAGGTTTATGACCACAACACTGTTCGGCAGTTTAAATACCGCATTTCGTGCCCTGCAAACCATGCAGATGGCAATTCAAACCACCGGGCACAATACCGCCAATGCTGCCACGCCCGGCTATTCGCGCCAGCGCGTACTTTTTTCTGCCAGCACGCCGTACACTATTCCCACCCATTACCGCGATGTTTCGGCGGGACAGGTGGGCACGGGTGTTACGGCGAGCGCCATTCGCCGCTACCGCTCTGAATTTCTCGATACCCAGATTCGGCAGCAAACGTGGAGTTTGAAAGGATGGGAAACGCGGCAAAACACGCTCCAGCAGGTGGAAGTCACGCTGAACGAGCCGTCCGATACCGGCATCAGTGCGCATCTGGGGAATTTCTTTTCGGCGTGGCAAGATTTGGCGGCTACCCCCGACAGCATGGCGGCGCGGGCGTATGTCGCTGAAACCGCCGCCGAGTTTGCAGGCACGATGCGCGGCACATACCAGCAATTAAGCGCACTCCGGTCGGATTTGAATGACCGGGTGAATATGCAAGTAACCAAAATTAACGACTTGGCGCATCGTATTGCCGATTTGAACGAATCCATCGCCCATGTGGAAGCGCTGGGGCAGCAGCCCAACGATTTGCGCGATGAACGGGATGCCGTGTTGAAAGAATTGTCGGGGATGCTGAACGTGACCATCGGCGAAACCGATTCCGGTTCATACTGGGTGAGCACCGGTGGGCGCATGTTGGTTGCCGACCGCTCGGTGCACGAAATGGCAGTGGAAAAAGACACCGCCAACAATTTGCTGTACAAAGTAACATGGGCAGATACCGGTGAAACGGTTACGGTGAAAGGCGTGCCGCTGGACAGCAATTTAACGGCGGCAGACGGAAAGATGCTGGAAGGGGAACTCGGCGGCACGTTTGTGGCGCGTGATTTGCTCGTCAACCGAAAGATGAGCCAGTTGGACGATATGGCAAACGCGCTGATGTCGGCGGTGAACACGGCGCATCAAACCGGATACGATATTAACGGCGCGTCTACCGCCGGACAAGATTTTTTCACCGGCACGGGCGCACGCGATATTGAGGTGAGTGCCTTTATTTCCGACGATTACGGGCACATTGCCACGGCGGGCACGCCGAACGCTCCCGGTGACGGTTCGGTGGCGCTGGCAATTTACCAACTTTCCGATGCGCCGCTGATGAGCGGCGGCACCACCAAAATCGGCGATTATTATCGTGCGCTGATTGGCGAGTTGGGGCAGGATGCCCGTCAAGCCGATATTATGACCCAAAACCATCAACTGCTGGTTGACCATCTGGAAAATCGGCAGGAACAAATTGCCGGTGTGTCGCTCGATGAAGAATCGGTGCATTTGCTGGAATATCAGCGCACGTATCAGGCATCGGCACGGGTGATGACCACCGTGGATGAAATGCTCGATAAAGTTATCAACGGTATGGGGTTGATTGGTCGGTAATTTCGCAGAGATAAACGGAGCAACATTATGCGCATCACACAAAATATGCTGCACCAAATGGCGGTGGACGGTATGCAAACCAATCTGCTGCGGCTGTCGAACACGCAGCGGCAGGCGGTAACGGGCAAACGGGTGAGCCGCCCGCAGGATGACCCGTTTGCGGTTGAGCAGTCGCTCGGCTTCCGCCAGCGCATCAAAGCCGGCGATTCGATTTTGCGGAATGTGGCGCTCAGCCAAGATTGGCTCAACGCCACTGATAAAGCGTTGGGGGATATGGCAAATGTGCTGACCCGCGCGCAATCGCTGGCGTTGCAGGGGGCAAACGATACACTCGGCGCAGATGAACGCGCATCGCTGGCAACCGAAGTGGATGGTTTGCTGGAACAGGCGGTTGCCATCGGTAATGCCCGTCACGGCGACCACTACCTGTTTTCCGGTTTTCAGGTGAACACCCGCCCTTTCACCGAGGTGAAAACCGGCGGCGAAACCACATCCGTAACCTACAACGGCGATAATGGCGCAATGCTCCGCGAAGCCGAGCCGGGTATTAACATTACCATCAACACGCAGGGCGACCCGCTGCTCAGCCAAGTTTTCGATAAATTGATTGAACTGCGCGACAATTTGCGCGCCGCCCCTTTTTCCACCAACGCCGTCAGCAGCGTCGGTGCGGATTTGAAAAATCAAATGAACCAAATTCTCGACCGGCAGGCGGTCATCGGCACTAAAATGCGTCGGCTGCAAACCACCGCCGAGCGGGTGCAGGACGGACAAACCGGGTTGAAGTCGCTGCTTTCCAACGCCGAAGATGCCGATATGGCGCAAGTGGTTTCCGATTTGCAGCAACAAGAATTTGTGTACCGCACCGCGCTGGCGGTCAACGCAAAAGTTATCAACGTTTCGCTGCTGGATTATCTGCGGTAAAAAGAAAACCGGCTGAAAACCGGGCTGTTCTGTGGCGACGATTGTGCCGTCATCTGTGGGGGAGCACCAGATTATGCCGGTTGTTCCCCTTTTTGGTGAAAGGTTTACGTTTTTTTTACCTGACCTTCACTTCAACTTTATGCAAAAAAAACGCCGGTTGTGATAGAGTGTAGGTGCAAAAATAGCATAATGACTCTATTTGAAATTGGAAAAGGTGCGCTATGACCAATGAACCCGATTTAAGCCAACTGTTGGGCGAAGAAAGCCCCCCCCTTCATTTTCCCAACGGATTAATTGGCTTGGAAGACTGGCAGGAATTTGTACTCATCTCGCATCCGGAAGCCGGCGATTTGCGGTTGCTGCAATCGTTGCAGGATGACCGGATGTCGCTGATATTGATGGACCCGCGAACGGTAAATCCGGATTATAAGATTACCCTCACCGAGTCAGACGTGCAAACGCTTGGCTATACCGGCAATTATCGCCAGCCGATGCCGGAAGGGTTGGATGTTTATTGTATCCTGTCGGTGCAGGATGACCCCTTTTTCGTCACCCTGAATATGCTGGGACCGCTCATCATCAATTGGGAAACGCAGCGCGGCAAACAAGTGGTGCAGGCAAATTCAAACTATAACCCCCGCTATCCCATAGCCGGGTCAGAGACGGAAAAAGGGGGTGAATGATGCTGGTTTTAGGGCGAAAAGTCAACGAAAGCATCATCATTGGCGATAATGTGGTGGTAACGGTGCTGGCGGTGGATGGTGAGCGCGTGAAAATCGGCATTGATGCGCCGACCGATATTTCAATTATGCGGCAGGAATTGTACGATGCCGTGAAAGAAGAAAATCTGCGCGCAATGAAAGCCGCTCAAAAACGGGGCGACGCCATGCTTTCATCGCTGCAAGTTTTGTTGGAGCAAAAAAAGAAACGGAACAAATGAACTGGAATTTGCGGACATTGTGGCAAAAAATCGGATTTGTCGGATTGGTGGCAGCCGTACTGCTGGGCAGTGCGGGCTGCACTTTTGTGGTGGTGCCGCCCAGCCGCGCCGCCACCCTGACGGCACGCGCCGTGGAAGCCACTTTGACGCCGGATGTGAATGTCAAAGATGAAACGGTTTCCGACAAAACCAAAAATGACGGGGTGAAAGAAAAACCGACGCAGGAAAACCCCACGGCGGTGGTATTGAAGCCGACTGTCGTTACCCCCACCGTAACGCTCACGCCGACGGGCACGGCAACAGTTGCGCCCACCGATACCGTCATCCCTCCCACCGCAACCATCGCCCCCGCGCCGACACCCACGCCGGTTATTTTCGGTTATGTGGTGCAGTCCGGCGATACGCTGACATCCATCGCCGCCAAATTCGGTACCTTCCCCCATATTTTGGCTGATTTCAACCATCTGCCGAACCCGGATTACATTGTGCCCGGGCAAATTTTGCAAATTCCGGCGGGAACTGCGGTGGTCACGCCGACACCCGCGTCCACCCCGACCCCAACCTTTACACCGACGATGACGCCCACGCCCACCATCACCCCGACGGCAACCAACACGCCCATCGCTACCCCGTCGCCAACATTAACCCCAACGCCGGCACCCACCCCAACGCCATATCCAACCAATACGCCGCTGCCAACCAACACCCCGCTGCCGACCAATACACCCGCATTTCCAACGCCGTATCCAACCAGCACGCCGTATCCAACCTACACGCCTTTACCGCAGCCGACTTACACGCCGTGGCCCACGTATACCCCGTGGCCCACCTACACCCCGCAGCCATCACCAACGCCGCCCGTGCCACCCACCGCCACCTTCACGCCGACGCCGTCTGCCACACCCACGGCAACTGTTCAGGTTAGCAGTACACCCACTGCCACCCCAACCGCTACACCCACCATCACCCCCACGCCGACATCATCGGTGCAACCCACTTCAACACCCACACCCATTAAATAACAGGGGGTATAGGCAGGTTTGTTATGACCCACAAAAGTACGCCTTGGAAACCTCCACAAATGTATCGAAGCGTCCTCATCAGAGTGGCGCTTTCTGTCATGGCTTCGTTACTGTTGCTGATGATGGCGCTGACCCTGCTCGTCGGCGTTTCTCCGGCACAGGCACAAACGGGCATGGAAATTGCCAAATACGTGTCTACCGCTACCGTTACCGCAGGCGATACTTTTCAATACACCATTGTGGTGACCAATAACACCGGCTATTCGGTGAATACCGTTGTTACCGATACCTACCCCGCTATTGCCACCATCGTTGACCCCGGCACCGGCACGGCATCTAATGGCGCGATTGTGTGGAACGATACAATGGGTGACGGAGATGTTAAAAGTTATGTCTTCTCGGTGCGGGTGACCACTGCCGGGGATGTGGTCAATGCCGATTATGAAGTCCGTTCCGGCAATAGCAATACTTTTGGCGCACCGGTCACCAC
Organism: uncultured Anaerolineaceae bacterium; assembly: GCA_964411845.1. Classification (GTDB taxonomy): domain Bacteria; phylum Chloroflexota; class Anaerolineae; order 4572-78; family 4572-78; genus JANTHQ01. The sequence goes on along the minus strand of CAYPNZ010000042.1, from coordinate 5,531 downwards.
CACCATCGTGGCGGGTCCCCCCGCGCAGGTGATGATGTCTGCCGCACCGAACCCCAACACGGCGGGCGACACCACCGCCATCACCGTAACCCTTGCCGACCAATACGGCAATACCATCCACGCTGTAACGCCCGTTACGCTGACATACGCCGCCGGGCGCATCAACGGCGACCCTTCCGGCACGGTTGTTACCGCCACCGATGCCGCCGGGGTGTTGGTGGTGGCGCTGGATGGCATTACCCGTCCGAGCACCACCCGCGTAACTGCCGAAGCGGGCGGGTTTTCAAACTATGTGGATGTAACCTACACCCACGGACCCCCGGCAGCGATAGCGCTGTCTATCTCGCCCGATACCATCCCCGCACCGCCCGGCGGGCAATCGGCGCAAATTATCGCCACGGTCACAGACGCATACGGCAACCCCGACACATCCGATGTGGTGGCGTTTGATGCCTCGCTGGGTATTTTGGACATTACCAACGGCGGCGCACTGAACACGCTGGGGCGGGCGTATGCCACGTTGGCGGGCAATCGTATCGCCGGCACGGGTATTGTCACCGCGGCAGTGGGGGGGCTGGTACAAACCGGCACGGTGACACTCACCCCCGGTCCCGCCGAGCAAATTTTCATCGCCGCCGACCCGCTGACCATCCCCGTGACTGCCGACAGTTCTGCCACCACCGCACTCACCGCCACCGTCAAAGACCAATACGGCAATTTAGTTGACCCCACCGTGGTAACATTCACCACCTCTCTGGGGACATTTCCCGGCGGCATCACCGCCATCACCGGCACCACCGCCAATGGCGAAACATACGCCACCCTTGCCGCCGGTACCACTGCCGGATATGCCGAAGTGCGGGCGTGGGTGAACAACCTGTATCAAACCGAATGGGTTTATTTTGCACCCGATACCCCTGCGGCGGTATCGCTGACGGTTGCGCCCGCCGAAATTTATGCCGATGCCGCCAGCACGGCAATGGTCACGGCAACCGTCACCGACCGTTTCGGCAATTTGGTGGATGTGCCCGTGCCGCTGACCGTTACCACCGGTTACGGCACGCTGGCGCACAGCCTGCTCACCACCGAAAACGGGGTGGCAACCACCACCCTGCGCAGTTCCACCGATTTGGTCACCGACCCGCTGACTGTCACCGCGGAAAATATCATCACCCCGGCGTATGCCGCCGTTGATTTTGTGGTGGGTCCGCCCGTTGCCGCCGATATTTCGCTGAACCCCACCGCGCCCATCACCGTGGGCGTGCCCGTCACCCTAACCGCCATCGCCCGCGATATTGCCGGGCATCCCGCCCCGAATGTGCCGCTCACGCTGACCACTTCGCTGGGGTGGCTAACGCCCGATGCCGGCGTTACCGATGCCGCCGGGCAGATGCAGGTTACATTGGAATCAACCCGCACCGGCACGGCAAATTTCACGGCAAACAGCGGCGACACCCCCCTGAATATTTTGGGAACCGCCTCCGCCGATTTTCTGCCCGATGCGTCGGTGCTGGTGGCGCTGGAAGCCACGCCGTTGAGCGTATATGCCGACGGGCACAATACGGTTTCAATTGTCGGCACGCTGCTCGACCGGTTTGGCAATCACACCCGCGAAGCGGGCGTTACCCCAACCTTTACCACCACCCACGGCACACTCGATGCGCCGTCTGCTTCCGACAGTAACGGGGTCATCAACCGCGTGCTCACCACCGATACCGCGCTGGGTGACACAATTATTTCCGTTACGGATATGGTTACACCCACCGCAATCACCATCACGTTTACCACCGGACCGATTGCCCGGGCATATTTGGATGCTTCTCCGCCCGCTGTGATAGCCGGAGACTTGGTGACACTGCACATCACCGCCACCGACAGCGTTGACCATCCACTGCCGAACCAGACTTTCGCCGTGACACGCACACTGGGCAGCAATCCGCTGCCGTGCACCGCCACCGATGCCAATGGCGTGCTGACGTGCAGCAGTGTGGCGTTCACCCAAACCACACACCCCCAAATTTATGTGGATGGCATCGCCGCGCAGGGCGACACCATCACCGTTTCGCCTGCCCCGCTCGACCATATTACCATCAGCCCGCGCAGTCACGATGACAACAATCCGATTCAGGTGACTGCCGGTGTGCCGTTCACGTTCACCGCGCAAGCGTATGACCGTTACAACAACCCGCGCACCGATTCGGTCACATGGGCGGAGCCTTCCGGTCACGGGGGAACCGGCACAATTTTGGATGGTGTTTTCATCGGCGAAAAAGCGGGCATTGTGCTGTTGAACGCCCAAGCCGCCGATGCCCCCGATTACACCTATGTGAATGTCAATGCCGGACCGCCCGACCGCGTGCGGATAACCCCCAACCCCGATACCGTTCCGGCGGATAATGCCAGCACCTCCGATTTGACGCTGGAAATTCTGGATGAATATGACAACCCCGTCGGCGAAGGGGTATATGTGTATGTGGAATCCACCCTCGGCACGCTGGAAGGTACGCCGTTTACCGATGCCGATGGCGTTGTGCATTATACCTTGCGTTCCGGGCAGACAGGGGTAGCGGCAATCAGTGCGGCAGCCGGTCCGCCGTTGACCATCACCCCCGACAGCAACCCGTATGTCACGTTTACACCCGGCACGCCGCACCATGCGTCCATCAGCGCCACCACCACCGCGCTGCACGAATGGCAGGGCAGCACGCTGAAAATTCACGCCAACGGGGTAGATACCGCCACCCTGCGCATCACCATTTTGGATGCGCAGGGCAATCCGGTGGATGCCGGATATGCCGTCACCGTCGAATCTTCGCCCGATACCCTGTCCGGGTTCGGCACCACCGATGCCGACGGCGTGATAACCCGCACCATCGCCGCCCCGACCGTCGCCCAACCGGCGTTCATCACCGTTACCTACCTTTCGCCGTTGCCGGTATATGGCGACAGCGTGGAATTTTTTGTCGGTCCGCTCGACCGGGTGGAAATCGAACCGCCCGGTCCGTACACCGTCACCGCCGGCGTGCCAACACAATTCACGGCATACGGCTACGATGAAGCCAATGCCGAAGTGCCGCCGGATACATTAACCTATGGTTGGGGGATACAGCATCCGGGAACCGGAGATGGTGAATATATAACCGGATATGATACCCGGCAAGCCACATTTATGGGCACAACTGCGGGGGTTGGACCGCGACTGACAGTTTTGGCAGATGACGGTTCCAGCGTCAAAGCGGGTATGCTCGATTTGACGGTACTTCCCGCGCCGCCGGTAACCGCCACGGCTGTTGTAACCCCGCTGGCGGTCACCGTGGGCTATTCCGTGCCGTTCACCATCACCCTGTTCGATATGACCGATTTGTACGGCAACCCGCCGCTCGATGGCGAACCCGTCACTGTGACAGTATTCAGTCAACCCGCTACCCGCACGATGGTCGGCACGGTGGTGGGCAATCAGGTGCAGGTGAGCGAAAATTCGACCATCCGCGCCGGAACATATACCTTCACCGCCGAAAGCGCCGCCGGCACTATGGCGCTGTCCGGCACAAACACGGTTACATTTGTGCCCGATGTGCCCGCCCGCGCCGAAGTGCTCGCCGCCGACCCGGCTCGCATCGTGGCGGATGGCATCGGCACAAGCACCGTGACCCTGCAATTGCAAGACCGGTATCGCAACGCGGTGGGTGTCGGATTCACCCCGACCATCACCACTTCCATCGGCACGGTACTCACACCGCCTGCGCCCACCGATGCCAACGGCACAGTGACGCACACCCTGCAAGCCGATTTCACCGTGGGCGATGTGATTTTCTATTTGGACGGCTTCCCCGCCGATGGCGTGCCCGTTTCGCTCATTCCGGGTCCGCCTGTGTCTGCCGTGGTCACTGCCACCACCACCACGCTCACCGTCGGCAGCGATATGGCGCAATTGGTCTTCGATGTGCGCGATGAGTGGAACCATCCGGTGGGTGCAGACACGCCCATCACCCCGACCATCACCCCGTCGCTGGGCTGGTGGGACGGCGCACGCACACCATTTGGCGGGTTGGTCACCCAAACCCTGCACGCCGGACACACCGCCGGCGTCGCCGTGGTGGGCAGTGCGGGCATCACCGTCACCGGCGACATCACCTACACCTTTTTGCCCGCCGCGCCCGCGCAAGTGCTGGTTCGCGCCAGCGACACCCCCATCACTGTGGGGAATACCATCACCGTCACCGCGTGGGTCAGCGACACCTATGGCAACGCCGCTTTCGGCGAACCGTTGACCATCACCGCGATGCTCGGTCAATTTTACGGTATCACCGACACCATTACCGCCACCACCGATGCCGCGGGTGTGCTGACTTTCACACTTTATTCCGAAAAAGCCGGTTTGGAATGGCTGCGATTTTGGGGGCGCGATGGCGAAGCGGCGGTGCTGGCTGCCTCCGATGACATCATTTTTGAACCCGACGCGCCGCAAACGGTGGTCATCACTCCCACGGCGGCAACCGTGCGGGCGAACATCCCGCAGCGATTCACCGTCAGCAGTCTTGACCGGTTTGGCAACGCGGTGGACGATTGGACGCCGGTAGATTATCTGTGGCATCAAACCTCGGCGGCGGATGCCGCGGGATACGGCACGTTCACCGCGGTGGGCGGACATGCGCGCACGGTGGAATTTCTGCCGCAAATTGTCGGCGAAAATACATTATATGCCACCGGCGGCATTCAAGAAAGCAATCATGTACCCGTCACGGTGACAACCGGATACCCCGATATTGCCACGGTTTCACTGTCGGCGGTGGCAGTGCAGGCAGATGGTGTTTCGCCGTTCACGGTGACGGTCACCGCGGTGACCGATGCTTTCGGCAACCCCATCGCTGCCGGTACGCCGTTGACCGTCACCGTGCCGTCGTTTCCGCCCATCAGTGCGGCGGGCATTTACACCAACGGCGTGATGACCGTGGTGCTGACCGCCAACACGCACGCGGGGACATACCCTGTACAAATTTTCGGGGAAGGGCATCAAGTTGCCACCGTCAACGGCGATGACACCATCACTTTCTTGCCCGGTCCGCCGGCGCGAGCGGTGGTCACTGCCAACCCGACGGCAATCCCCGCCGATGGTGTCAGCACGGCGGAATTGCTGGTGACGGTGGAGGACGAATACTTCAACCGCGTGGCAGATGGCACGCTCATCACCGTGACGACATCGCTGGGAACCATTGACGGCGCGGATGTGACCATAAACGGACAGATAACCCGCACATTGGTTTCCACCCCCACGCTCGGCACGGCAGTGTTTACCGTTTTCGCGCCGAATGGCGAATTGTTCACCAGCGGCGATACGGTGGATTTTGTGGTCGGTGCGCCGTCGGTGGCGTGGCTGGATGCTGCGCCCGCCAATGTCGTCGCCGACGGTACGTCTACCGCGCAACTGGTATTCACCATTAAAGATAGCGCATTATTCGATACCGGTGTCAGTGGCACGGCGGTTATCACGGCTGACCGCGGTACACTGGTGCCGACAACCACACTTGTCA
>CAYPNZ010000041.1:0-11603 GCA_964411845.1 uncultured Anaerolineaceae bacterium | reverse complement strand
CCGGGCAAATTACCAACGCCTACCGTATCGCCGAAAGATGGGGGCTGTATCCGCCGCAGGTTGAACAGCCGCAATACAATATGTTCCACCGCCATCGGGTGGAAAATGAACTTGCGCCGAATGTGGACGATTTGGGTTACGGGCTGGTGGTGTGGAGCCCGTTGGCATCGGGGATTTTAACGGGTAAATATAACAACGGCATTCCCGAAGGCAGCCGAATGAGTATGGAAAGTATGAGCTGGCTGCAAAAATATCTCACCCGAGAAAAAGTGGAAAAAGTCCGAAAATTATCGGTGGTGGCAAATGAACTGGGGTGCTCGATGGCTCAATTGGCAATTGCGTGGTTACTGCGCACGCCGCAGGTTAGCAGCGTCATCACCGGTGCCAGCCGCCCCGAACAGGTTCACGAAAATATGAAAGCGTTGGATGTTTTACCGAAATTAACGCCGGAGGTGCTGGAACGCATCGAAGGCATTTTGCAGAATGACCCCAACGCAGGTAACGCATAAAACGTTGGACGATAGAACAGCAAATTTGACAACATTCTTGCTGTGTGATAAACTCCGTATGCTTTTAGTGGCAACAATACAGGCTGGTTATGTTTGGCGAGAGAGACTCGTTTTGAGCGCCGAAGGGGCAAGCTGGCGGATATGTTCCCGTTAGCCGTCAGCGACACTCTCAGGCAAAAGTATCGTCAATCTACAGCACCTCTGGAGAGTTCTGCGCCGTATGGCGGCAGACACCGACGGGGCAACTTTCATCCATCGGATGAGGTGAATCTCTCAGGTACAGGACAGAGTAAACGGGCGTTCTATTGGGACGCTCGTTTTTTGTTTGCCAAAAATTGATAGCGTACTGTAAAGGAGAGATAAAATGTCAGACGAACCCCTTAAACGAACAAAATTATACGATTGGCACGTGGCGCACGGCGGGCGGATGGTTCCCTTTGCCGGTTGGGAAATGCCCGTGCAGTACCCCACCGGTCCCACCGAAGAACACCACACTACCCGTAACGCCGCCGGTCTGTTTGATATTGACCATATGGCGCAATTTTCCGTCAGCGGCGCCGATGCCGAAGCCTATCTGAACCACGTTACAACTTGGGATACCACCCTGATGCAGGTGAACGATGCCCATTACGCCCTGCTCTGTTACGCTGACGGCACCATTGTGGACGACATCTACCTGTATCGGCTGCCGAACCGCTGGTTTGTGGCGCTGAATGCCTCGAACCGCGCAAAAGACCTGAAATGGATGCAATCGCACACCGCCGGTTTCGATGTAACCGTCACCGATGTTTCCGACGAAACCTATATGATGGCGTTGCAGGGTCCCAAAGCGATTGAAATTTTGCAAAAAGTCACCGATGTTTCAATGGCGAGTGTGCCCCGTTTCACCGTTGTTGAAGGCGAAGTTGCCGGTATTCCGACGCTCATCAGCCGCACCGGATACACCGGCGAAGACGGCGTGGAACTCTTTTTCGATGCCGAACGCGCCGTGGAAATGTGGGAAACCCTGCTGAAAGTCGGCGAACCGCTGGGGCTGAAACCGGTCGGGCTGGCGGCACGCGACAGCCTGCGTTTTGAACCGAGTTTCCCGCTGTACGGGCACGAAATTTCTGCCAACGTTACCCCCATCGAAGCGCGGCTCGGCTGGGCGCTGAAACTGAACAAGCCCTTCATCGGGCGCGATGCCATCCTGAAAGTAAAATTGGAAGGTCCCCAAAAATTGCTGGTCGGTTTTGAAATGGTGGATAAAGGCGTTCCCCGCGAGCATTATCCGGTTGCCGTCAACGGCGAAATTGTCGGCGAGGTGGTAACCGGCATTTTTGCGCCCACCGTCGGCAAATTCGCCGGGCACGCCTATGTGCCGGCAAAATATGCCAAAGTCGGCACCAAAATCCAAATTGAAATTCGCGGCAAATTGAAAGAAGCGGTGGTCATTCGCCGCCCCTTCTACCGCCCGGCATACAAATAGCAAATGGTGAACAGCGAATGGCAATCTTTTACCGATTGCTGCCCGCTGGCAACTGATAGCACTTGTTAACCTGAAACCCTAATTTTGAAAGGAGAAACAAAATGAACGTTGACCAAAATGCAAAGTATATGGAATCGCACGAATGGGCGCGCAAAGACGGCGATTTGATTGTGGTGGGTATTTCCGACCACGCGCAAGACAGCCTGAGCGATATTGTTTATGTGGAACTTCCCGCCGTGGGTGATACCGTCACCAAAGGCGATGTTTTCGGTGTGGTGGAATCGGTTAAAGCCGCCAGCGACCTGTACGCGCCGATGTCCGGCGAAGTGGTGGCAGTGAATGAATCGCTGGAAGATACCCCGGAAGTCATCAATAGCGACCCCTTCGGCGAAGGCTGGATGATAAAAATTGCCCCCAGCAATCCCGCCGAATGGGATGAACTGCTCTCGCCGGATGCCTACGCCGCCGCGAACGCATAGGAGTGACTGATGAAATTTATACCCAATACCGACCCCGAACGGACGGAAATGCTGAACGCCATCGGCGTGAAAAGCGTTGCCGACCTGTTTGAAGTTGTGCCGGAATCGGTGCGCTTCCCCAAACTGAATTTGCCCAAACCGCTGTCGGAAATGGAAATTATGGCGGAACTCACCGCGATGAGCGACAAAAACGCCGATACGTTCCATTACAGCGCGTTCATCGGCGCGGGCGCATATAACCATTTTCAACCGAGCATCGTCGGGCAGATGATTTCTCGCAGCGAGTTTTTTACGGCGTACACCCCCTATCAACCCGAAGTGAGCCAAGGCACACTGCAAGCCATTTTTGAATATCAAACGCTGGTTGCCGAACTGCTGGCAATGGATGGGGTGAATGCCAGCCATTACGACGGCGCCACCGCGCTCGCCGAAGCGGCGATCATGGCGTTCAACGTTTCACGCGGTAAACGGAAAAAGGTGCTGGTGCTGCCCAGTGTCAAGCCGAATTACCGCAAAGTGATGCGCACATACACGCAGGGCACCCCCATCGAAATTACCGGCGATGAAGACCCCGCCACCGACCTTGCCGCGCTCACAGCGATGCTCGACAGCGATACCGCCTGTTTGGTGGTGCAATCACCCAACTTCTTTGGCGAGTTGGAAGACCTGCGCGGGCTGGCAGATGCGGTTCACGCCGCCGGCGCGCTGTTGGTTGTCCACACCGACCCCCACAGCCTCGGATTGTTTACCCCGCCCGGCGAATACGGCGCAGATATCGTCACCGCCGAAGGGCACGCGCTGGGCAACCCGCTCAACTTCGGCGGACCGTATCTCGGCATTTTTGCCACCACCAACAAACTCGTCCGCAAAATGCCCGGTCGAGTAGTGGGGCAAACGGTAGACACCAACGGCAAGCGCGGGTTTGTGCTGACCCTTTCCACCCGCGAGCAGCACATTCGCCGCGAAAAAGCCACCAGCAACATTTGCTCCAACCAAGGGCTAAACGCACTTGCCGCCGCCGTATATTTGGCGGTTATGGGCAAACACGGTATGCGCCGCGTCGCCGAGTTAAGTTATCACAAGGCGCATTATGCCGCTGCCGAAATTGATAAACTGCCCGGATTCAAATTGATGACCGGCAAACCGTTCTTCAAAGAATTTGTCGTTCAATGCCCCAAACCCGTTGCCGAAATCAATCGGGCGCTGCTGGCGAAAAAAATCATCGGCGGGTACGATTTGTCGCACCGATACCCCGACCGCACCAACCAAATGCTCGTCGCCGTTACGGAAATGAACACCCGTCAGCAAATTGACAACTTTGTGGCAGCGTTGAAGGAGGTGGCATAATGTTGTACGAACCCCTGTTGTTTGAAATTTCAAAACCCGGGCGCGTCGGTGTGGTTTTGCCCGATTTGGATGTGCCGGAAGCGCCGTTACCCACCGAATTTTTGCGCCGCGAAGAACCCAATCTGCCCGAATTGAGCGAACTGGATGTGGCGCGGCATTTCGACCGCAACAGCCAGAAAAACTACTCGGTAGACAGCGTCTACTACCCCTTGGGCTCGTGTACCATGAAATACAATCCCAAAGTAAACGAAGCCGCCGCTGCCAAACCGAAATTCACCGCCACCCACCCGCTGCAGCCGGAAGAAACCGTGCAGGGCAATTTGCAATTGATGTTTGAATTGCAGGAAATGCTGAAAGAGATTTCCGGCTTTGACGGCGTTTGCTTGCAGCCGGCAGCCGGCGCACACGGCGAATTTTCCGGTGTGCTGACGATGCGCGCCTACCACCTTTCGCGCGGCGACACCAAACGCACCAAAATGCTCATCCCCGATTCGGCGCACGGCACCAATCCCGCCAGTTCCGCGATGAGCGGTTTCACCGTGCAGGAAATTCCCAGCGATGACCGCGGCAATATAGATTTGGACGCGCTGAAAGCCGCTTGCGATGATACCGTCGTCGGGCTGATGGTTACCAACCCCAACACGCTCGGCTTGTTTGAAGAGCACATCGAAGAAGTGGTGAAAACCGTTCACGATTGCGGCGGGCTGGTTTACGGCGACGGCGCAAACCTCAACGCGCTGATGGGCATCGTTCGCCCCGGCGATTTGGGTTTTGATGTGATGCACTTCAACCTGCACAAAACCTTCTCTACCCCGCACGGCGGCGGCGGTCCCGGTTCCGGTCCCATCGGCGTCAGCGAGGCTTTGGCGCCCTTTATGCCGGGTCCCATTGTGGCAAAAGATGGCGACACCTACAAACTGGTCACGCCGGAACATTCCGTCGGCGCGGTGAAAGCATTTTACGGCAATTTCGGCGTGATGGTGCGCGCATACACCTACATCCGCATGATGGGCGCAGACGGCTTGCGCGCCGTGTCGGAAAACGCCGTGCTGAACGCCAACTATATGCGCGTTAAACTGCAAGACGCCTATCCCGTGCCGTTCAACCGCGTGTGTATGCACGAATTTGTGGCGGAAGGCGATATTGTCGAAGGCATCCACACGATGGATATTGCCAAACGTCTGATTGACTTCGGATACCACCCGCCCACGGTTTACTTCCCGCTGATTGTGCACGAGGCGTTGATGATTGAGCCGACCGAAACCGAATCGAAAGAGACGATGGACGGCTTTATTGATGCCCTGCATAAAATTGCAGAAGAAGCAAAAACCAACCCCGACCTGCTCCACACTGCCCCGCACACCACCGAACTGGGGCGGTTGGATGAAGTTCAAGCCGCACGGCATCCCGTGCTGAAATATCAGGGTTAACCGGAAATTGGAGATTGGTTGATTTTGCCATCAACCAATCTCCAAACCCCGGCGACGGCGCACATTTTATGACGAAACTGCTCTTTCCCCCCGCCGAATGGCGCTTGCTCATCACGCCCCCCACCGATGGCGCCACCAATATGGCAATTGATGAAGCCGTGATGCACGCCTTGGCAGACGGGCGCGGACAGCCCACCCTGCGTTTCTATCGCTGGGAACCGCCCTGCCTGTCGCTGGGGTACAATCAACATTATACCGATGTGGATATTGCCGCCTGCGAACGGCTGGGCTACACGTGGGTGCGGCGTCCCACCGGCGGGCGGGCAATTTTGCACACCGACGAACTGACTTACAGTGTCATCACCACCCAAACCGACCCGCGAGTTGCCGGCGGCGTGGTTGAAAGCTATCGCCGGTTGAGCGCGGGGCTGCTGGCGGGTTTGCAGCAACTCGGCGCGGTGGCAGTGCAGGCAAAAGGCAATATGCCGAAAAACCCCCGGCAGGGTGCGGCGTGTTTCGACACCCCGTCGCATTATGAAGTAACGCTCAACGGCAAAAAACTGGTGGGCAGCGCCCAAGTTCGGCGCAAAAAAATGGTATTGCAGCACGGCACACTGCCTCTGCGCGGCGACATCACCCGCATTTTTGACGTGCTGGCGGTTTCCGCGGCGGAAAAAACCGACCTCGCCCGCGAATTGCTGGCGCGTGCCACCACCCTTGCCCGCGAAATGGGGCGCGATGTCTCGTTTGATGAAGCCGTTACCGCAATGACCGCCGGTTTTGCCACCGTGCTGAATTTGCGGTTGACACCCGCGCCGCTATCGGCATACGAGCAAGCATTGGCGGAACACTATCGCGCCACCCGTTATACCGCCCCGGCATGGAACCGGCGGGTGTAAAAATGGTGGTCGGCATTTTAACGCTGGAATTGAGCATCCCCGCGCATTCTTTGAAAGAAAAGCGGCAGGTCATCAAAAGTGTGCAGGCAAAATTGCGCCGCGAATTTAACATCGGCATTGCCGAAATTGACCGTCTCGACAACCGCCAAATTGCCGTGCTGGGTGTGGTGTGCATCAACCGCGATGAAAAATACGCCCACGGACTGCTGATGCGGGTGGTCGACCGGCTGGAAAATACCCGTCTCGATTGCACCCTGACCGATTTTCGGATTGAAATGGTGCATTGACGGCACGGCATTTGCTTTGGCAGAAGCACGCCTCGCGCTAAACTTGACAATCCTCCGTACAATGCTATACTTTTGCGTAATTGGATATATTCAACGCAGGTCCCCGCTGTCCCGGAAGACACGGGGGGAAACGGCGAAGCCGGTGCAAGTCCGGCGCTGTCCCGCAACTGTAACCCGATAAATCGGGGAGCCAGGTCGCCCGCCTGTATTGAGTACCGCAAGCTTTCGTGGCAAAAGGTGCGGTGCAAAATTCCCACCGCACCTTCTTGAAGATTCAAGAAGGTGTTTTGTTTTTCCGTTGCGTCCGCACACCTGCACCCTTTCCCACAACCAAACCCTTAGTTTTATTGGAGGAAGATTATGAGCAAAGAGTTTCAAGTGAGACGTCCTTTCGCTGTGACGGTGGTATTGGTTGCAGCCCTGGCGATGCTTGCCGCGGTATTGTGGCTGCTGGCAACACCCCTTGCCACCCGCGCCGACAGCCCCGACCGGGCGGACATCGTGGTTCAATTTGACGACACCCACGCCATTGTGCGCGATGTACAATTTACCGCCCCGATTTCCGGATTGCAGGCATTGTATCTGACCGGTTTGGATGTTATCACCAAAGATATGGGCTGGGGTATCGCCGTGTGCAGCATCGAAGGCGTGGGCTGCCCCGCCAGCGATTGTTTCTGCGGGGGCAGCAACTATTGGGGCTACAATTATTGGGATGGCAGTACCTGGCAGGGATATCAGGTTGGCGCCGCAGACAGTACCGTGAATGACGGCACAATTGACGGCTGGCGCTGGGGCGCGTGGGGCGATACAATGGTTCCCGCACCGCAGATGACCGCTACCGCTCGCGCGCTGGCGTGGCTGCACACCCAACAACAAGCCGACGGCGGGTACGGCAGTGTTGGCGCTACGGTTGAAGCGATGCTCGCCATTGGCGCCAACGGTTACACCGCCGCCGAATGGCGTTCGCCCGACAGCGGGGTATCGCTGAACAGTTACATTTTGGCAAACGGTGCGAGTTTTGTGACCAATCCGGCATCGGCGGGGAAACTTGCCGTGGCGCTTGCCGCCACCGATGTGCAATATCCGGTCGGCGCCACCCGCCCGATTTCATTTTACAATCCGATTTCCGGCACATTTGGCACCGTCAACAGCAGCGATGTGGCGTGGGCAATTTTGGGGCTGCGCGCCCTGAACCAGCCCGTACCCGCTCCGGCAATCACCGCGCTGGAAATGATGCAGCAAACCGACGGCGGCTGGGAATGGTCGCCGGGCTGGGGCACAGACACCAACACCTCGTCGCTGGCGTTGCAAGCGTTGGTAGCGGCAGGCGAACCGTTGACATCCACCGCCATCCTCAGCGGATTTGACTTTTTGAAGACCGCGCAAAATACCGATGGCGGTTTTACCTACAGCCCGACCTCGGCGTGGGGCACAGACAGCGACACCAACTCGACGGCGTATGTGGTGCAGGCATTGAAGGCAATTCATCAACTTGAACCGCTGGGCGGCTCTGCCGTTTTCAACTCGCTGCCGGTAACCGCCACCACCCCCATCAGTTACCTGCTGGGGATGCAACTGTCATCCGGCGCGTTTGAATGGCAGCCGGGTGCCGGAGAAAATTTGCTGGCAACCCAACAGGCTGTGCCCGGGCTGCTGGAGCGTCCGTTCCCGTTGGCAACCAAAAATATTCGTGACGGCGTTGTGGTGCCAACCGGCGGCGGCACAATTACCACCACCGTGGGCGTAACCATCACCATTGACAGTAATGTTTTCACCGATACCGTACAATTTTACTTTACGGCGGCGCCGGGTGATGTGGCGCAATTCGGGTCGAATTTGGGCGCGTTGTATGAATTGCAAGCCTTCTTTGCGGACAGCGGTTTGCCTGCACAGCCGCAGCCGGGGCAAACGTACACCGTCACCGTTGCGTATGATGAATCGCAACTGCCCGCCGGATTCGATGAATCGATGCTGGCGCTGTACTATTGGCACAACGGTCAATGGGTCATCGAGCCGACCAGTGTGGTGGATACTGTCGCCAATATCATCACCGCCACCCCGAACCATTTCAGCCTGTGGGCGGCGCTGGCACGCTACAACACCTACCTGCCGCTGATTCTCCGGTAGCAATACTCGTCAGACTTTCGACGCCGGACATTGGACATTGGACGTTGGACTTGACTCTTGAACTTGAAATCTGAAACGCAAAAACCCAAATTTTATCTCATCCTGCTGATGGGGCTGTTTCTGGCGGGCATCATTCGGGTGCACGCCGAAACACCCCATCGGGTGGGGGTGGTGGTGCAGCACGGCGACGGGTCGGTGCAAACGCAGTGCATCACTTTCCCCGAAGAAACCATTTCCGGGTTGGAGGTGTTGCAGCGTTCCGGATTCGATTTGAATGTGGATGCCGGCAACAGTATGGGCGCAACCATCTGCCGTTTGGATGGCGAAGGGTGTTCCTTTCCGCAGGAAGATTGCTTTTGCCAATGCACCGGCAGCGATTGTGTCTATTGGAGTTACTGGCGGCAGGAAAACGGCAACTGGGTCTATTCCAATTTAGGCGCATCCAACACGCAAGTTCACGATGGCGATGTGGAAGGCTGGGTATGGGGGCAGGGGGCTACCGGCGGTGCGGCATCAACCCCGCCGAACCTGACTTTCGCCGATATTTGCGCGGCGAACACCCCCACCGACACCCCCATCCCCCCGGCGCCGCTGCCCAGCCCCACCCCCACCGATACCCCGTCACCCGTGCCGACCCCGTCGCCCACGGCAACCGATACCCCATTGCCGCCCACCGACACGCCGACACCCGTCCCGCCGTCGCCCACCGCTGCGCCTGTCGCCGTGGCGCGTGCCGCCGCCGTCACCCCGACCGTTGCCGCGCCTGTGCCGGTTGCCTCTGCCAACCCCGCCACGGTTTCGCCGGCAGCCACCAAACGGCTGGCGACATTTGGCGCGCTCTCTGTTTTGGTGATATTGTTCACCACTGTGCCCGTGCTGTTGCTGGCAGGGGCGGCAATTTGGTGGCTGGTGAAAAAACAGTGAAAAACCGCGCGCTCAGTTTCATAATTTACGGCTTGACCACCGCCATTGGCATAACGGCGTTTTTGTATCCCTTTTGGCTGCCGGCAGTGGCGCAATCGCCGCTGCAAACGCAGGCACACGCCGCCGATGCCCCGCTGATGCTGACTCTGCTGGTGGGGGTGTGTTTTGTGGTGCTGCTGGTAGAAGTGCAGGGCACATCGGTCAGTGCCAAATTTGTGGCATTGCTCGGTGTGCTGGTTGCCATCAACTCGGTGCTCCGCTTCGCCGAAGCCGCCATCCCCGGACCCGGCGGGTTCAGCCCGATTTTCTTTCTGATAATTTTGACGGGTTATGTTTTCGGCGGGCGATTTGGTTTTTTGATGGGCGCGCTGACGCTGCTGGTTTCCGCGCTGATAACCGGTACGGTGGGACCGTGGCTGCCATACCAAATGTTCACCGCCGGATGGGTGGGAATGAGCGCCCCGCTGGCGCGTCCGTTGGTGCAATTGCTGAAATTGGAAAATTCTTGGGGTGAAGTGGCTGTTTTGGCGGTGTTCGGCGGTTGGTGGGGACTGGTGTACGGGATGATAATGAACATTTGGTTTTGGCCCTTTGCAATGGGCAGCGCCGACCAATATTGGCAGCCCGGCATCGGCGTGCCGGATACCATTCAGCGCTATGCCGTATTCTATCTGGCAACATCGCTGGTGTGGGATGCCCTGCGTGCCGGGGGGAACATTTTGCTGCTGGCGCTCTTTGGCGTGCCGACCCTGCGCGCGTTGCGCCGTTTTCGGCAGCGATTTTCGTTTGTGGTGGGAGGCTAGCGGGCAATGTTCAACACCTACGCTTGGTTGGCGTGGTTGGCTGCCGCACTGATAAGCCTGTCCGTTACCCGCAACCCGTTTTATTTGGGGTTGCTGCTATTGTGGCTTGGAATTTTGTGGCGGCGCGGCGAAACGCCAAACGCCCCCCCCGTACCTTTTTCGCCCTTTCGCTTCGGTGCGGTGGTCGTTGTCCTTTCCGCCGTTTTCAATGCGCTGATGGTTCACGTGGGTACCACCGTGCTGTTCCGCCTGCCCGCCGATTGGCTGTTGGTTGGCGGGGCAATCACGCTGGAAGCCGTCGTGTACGGAGCGCTCAACGGGTTGGCGCTCACCGGATTTTTGCTGGCATTTTCCATTTTGAACCGGGTATTGCCGGTGCAGGCGCTGGTACGGGTCATCCCGCGGGCATTTTTCCCCGTGGCGGTTACCATTTCGATTGCCATTACCTTTATGCCCGCCACCCTGCGTCAATTTCAACGGATAAAAGAAGCGCAAGCCGTGCGCGGGCATCAATTGCGCGGGGTGCGAGATTGGCTGCCGCTTTTTTTGCCGTTGCTGGTTGGCGGGTTGGAACGCGCCGTAAATTTGGCGGAAGCGATGACCGCGCGCGGTTTTGCCGCGGCTGATATTCCCGCCCATGCCACAGCAACCCGTTTGGCGATGGTTGGCGGGTTGCTGCTGGTGCTGGTTGGCTGGGCGCTGCAACTGCTGTGGTCGGCGAGATGGGGCACAGCGCTGCTGGCGGCGGGGGTACTGTTGTTGGGAGGGGCACTCTATTTTGCCGGACGGCGCGTACCGCATACCGTCTATCGCCGCCGACGGTGGCATCGGCGCGATACGGTGCTGACCGCCGTTGCGTTACTGGTGGCGGGCGCGGCAATTGTACCGCTGCCCGGCATTGAACGGCTGTCGCTGGTATATTACCCCTATCCCACCCTGACCGTTCCGGCATTCAACCCGTTGATGGCACTGGCAACCGTCGGGGTGCTCGTGCCCGTATTTTGGCTCAAACCCGAAAATACGGTATCATTGGTGGCACGTGAAAATAAATGATTTCGATTGAAAATTTGACCTTCATCTATCCGAATAGCGAGCGACCGGCGTTGCAAAATGTATCGCTGCAAATTGCCGATGGCGATTTCGCGCTGGTGATGGGCGTTTCCGGCGCGGGAAAATCAACGCTGTTGCGTGCGCTCAACGGGTTGGTTCCCCATTTTTCCGGCGGGAAAATTAGCGGGAAGATTGCGGTCAATCAAGTTGACTCGATTACCGCCGGTCCGCAAATTATGAGCCGTCACGTGGGGTTTGTTTTTCAAGACCCGGAAGCGCA